>NZ_JBDKXB010000003.1:0-284440 GCF_041197575.1 Thioalkalicoccus limnaeus
GACAAACTTGATAGGCGCTACGAGGCCTTCACCGCCATCGCCGCAGCGTGGATTCTGCTCGCTTATTGTCGACACCACCTAGCGCAAGACGCTGAAGGTTGGCTGTCATCGTGGTCATGGTCGACTATACGCTTTCGAATGAACTGGCGCGGTTACGAAAAATTTGCAATGGTCGGAAAATAGAAGTGCCGAAAAGACCCGTATTCGCTGTGTAGAAAAGGAGAAACAACCGAATGGCTTATACGAAACTCGTGATGGAAAACCCCAATACCGGACACATCAGGGAGGCTCCAGTGGGCTTCTCTTGGACAGTCTTGTTTTTCGGTTTCTTCCCGCCCTTGTTTCGAGGGGACTGGAAATGGGCAGTTATTATTTTCCTGATCGCCATGTTGACGATAGGTCTTGGCAATCTAGTGTTCATGTTTATTTACAATGAGTTGTACGTGAAGGATCTCGTAGGTTCTGGATTCAAAGTCAAGTCAGTGGAAAAGGGTACGATTGATCAAGCCTCTCGGACAGTCGGAATCAATCTCCCCGTCATGCCTCCTCCGAAGAAGGGACAGGTTTATTTCTCCGGAGGTCTTTCTTGAAGGCTTGCGTAGCTGCTGTTCTTGCTTCGGCGGTTTTTCGGTACTTATAGACGTACCATTGCCCAAAAGTCAGTTGGCTTCGGCGGGTCAGAAGGTTACGATCGCGGGGGTTTCTGCGCCGTGCATTTTCTGCCATCACGGCGCATCGGACCCTTGCAACGTTGACCGACCGAGACCGGCAGAGATATTGATAATGACATGACTTCTGGACGCGGAGGCGGTTGGTGCTGAGTGTCCCGCTGTTCAGCTTTCACTTTCAGGGAAATTGATAATGCTCTCCATCAGTCAATATATAGAGATTCTTGGGAATCCCAATCCTACGAAGGTTATTGCCCAGAGAGATTGTCCAGTCGAAATCACGAAGTACCAGGCCATATATATTCCAGACTTGGAGTCTGATCCCGAGGGCATACTGCATTCAATAGCGTACACGAATGTTTCTGATGCCAAAGTCCTGGCAATTAAGTTCGGTATTGCCGCCTTTGATATATTTAACGGTATGCTCGATAAGTTTTCCGGCTTCGCTATCGAGGAGCTGGATGTTGCGCGAAGCGCCACGAACGAATGGCGTCAAAGTTCGTGTTCTCCATGGATGTTTAAGACTTTGGGTACAGGCGTTGTCTACTTAGACGCCGTGCGTTTTGAAAACAACCAGTTTTGGTACGCGGATTACGGGGAGGTTCTGAAGGAAATGCAGCGAATCGAAGAAGGCCTGACTAGAGATGACTTGAAGGACAAAATCGGCAGATAGTTTTATCTGTCGGCCGCAGTCAAGCGCGATCGGGTACGGCAAACCGTTGTTGCGCGAGGCGCACTCGTTCCGATCGGTCGGGGGCCTCGAGCGCGATCCGGTCGGCCTCGCGCAGCCGGTGGCGCAGGCCGCATTGATTGGCCAGTTGAATCGATAGGCCGGGTCGGGCGTTGAGTTCCAACAGCATCGGGCCCTGGTGGTAATCGAACACGATATCGGCCCCGAGGTATCCGAGACCGGTCATCTCCGCGCACCGTGATGCGAGATCGAGGATGCGTTCCCAGTGAGGTACCCGCAACTCGTCGAAGCGGATCCCGGTGTCTGGGTGCGCGTCGATGATGCGGCTATGTTGCACCGCGCAGATGCTGCGGCCGGTGGCCATGTCCAGTCCGACCCCGACCGCCCCTTGATGCAGATTGGCCTTGCCGTTGGATCCGTGGGTGGCGCAGCGGATCATCGCCATCACGGGAACGCCCTTGCAGATGATCACGCGAATATCGGGGACACCCTCGTAACTGTACTGAGCGAAGTAGGGATCGAACTCGATCAGCGCCTCGATCATCACGTGATCGTTGCGCCCGCCGAGACTGTAGAGCCCAGCGAGCGTGTTCGACACATGCCGGCGCAGGTCGCTCGATCCGAGCGAGGTCCCGCAGGTCGTGATGAAGGCGTCGCCGCGCCGTTGCGCGATCACCAGAATGCCTTTGCCGCCGCTACCCTGAACCGGCTTGATGACGAAGCTGGTCCGATCCGCGAGCAGTCGCTCGATCCTGGACACCTCGAATTGATACTCGATGACGCCGTAAAGCTCGGGAACCGGGATATGGTTGGCGATCGCGGCCGTCTTGGTCTTGATCTTGTTGTCGACCAGCTGATAGTTTCGGCGGCGGTTGTAGCGGCCGATGAACCCCAGGTTGCGCTGGTTCATGCCGAGGATCCCTTGGCGCCTCAGTTCCCGAGGAGAGATCAGGCGGATCATTTGGGTTTCGCCAGGTCGCGGAAACGATAGAGTTCGGACAGCCGGTAGCCGGTATACCGGCCGATCAATATGATGACGGCGAGCAGGCTGACCAGCAGTTCCGGGAAGTTGAAGGTCAGGTGCTCGACGATCCGCGTCGTCATGACCAGATAGGCGAGGACCGCGACGAGCAGGCTGCCACCGCCCTGAATCAAGACCTCGTGGGGGCCATCTTCCTCCCACAGGATCGACATGCGCTCGATGGTCCAGGCGATGATGATGGTCGGGAAGAAGGTCACGGTCAGCGCCTGATGAATGCCGAGCTTGTAGCTGACCAAGGCAAACATCGCCATCAACAGGATCACGACGATCACGACCGTCGAGACGCGGGCCACGAGCAATAGATTCAGACGACTGAGCCAGGATCGGATCCACAGACCGATGCTGACCAGGACGATGAAGAGCGCCAACCCGACGAGCAGCGTCGTCTCGATGAAGGCCAGCGCGATCAGCACCGGCATGAAGGTGCCGGAGGTGCGTATTCCGACGAACAGTCGCAGGAAGACCACGACCAAGGCCCCGACCGGGACCAGCAACAGGGTCTTGAAGACGCCTTGTTGTTCGACCGGTAGCGCATAGATCGAGAAATCGACCAGCGCGTATTGTTGGGCGCGGTGCTCCATCCCCATCACGGTCTTCGCCGGCAGGTTATTGCTCAGCAGCGCGAACTCGAGGCTGGAGCTGTGTCCGCCGACGACGGTAAGGATGGCTTCGTCGCCGCGTTCCCAGACGAAGAAGTGTCGTGGTAGCCCGGGTTTGGCCGTCGTCGGATGGTACAGGACCCAATTGGTTCCGTTATGAACCTCGATCAGCGAGCTGATCGTCTGGCGTCGGCGACCGTCCTCGAGCGCGATGCCGCGCACGCGTTGCGCCGGAATATCGGCGTAGGCCAGGATGTCGAGCATGATGGTCGCTCGGTCGGCCTGATAGGTTCCCAACAGAAAGGCCACATCCTGGTCGAGGGTCCGGCGGTTGATCTCCTGGATCATCAGCTCGGTGAAGGTCTCGATACTGGACGAACGCTCGCGCAGCAGCGCGACGACACGATCCATCGCGGCCAGCTGGTCTGGCTCCAACGTCGGTTTGCGGATCCGCCGCGGCGGGGCATCCGGCAGAGATGTCTCGGTGGCCCGGTAGGTCTGGATCTTGTAATAGAGGGTCGTTGGTCGATCGAGGCCCTCGCGCGTCCAGCGTGCCACGCGATGGTCGTTCAGTTCCTGGACCGAGAAGCCGAAGCCGGACGACGCGAAATGCTCTTCGATCAAGGTCCAGCCGCCCAGTCCCTGTGGCAGCTTCAATTCGATCGTCAGCGGTTCGTCCTTCGGTCGAAACGAGATCTTGGATTCGATGGTCCAGACCTCGCGGTACTCGCCTGGGAACAGCGGGAAACCCAGCGTCGTCGTTTTGTAAGCGGTCAGGCCAAGACCGAATAGCAGCAAGATGCCCGCGACCAGGGCCACCTGTGTTTTGGATGCGATCATGGGGCGCTAATTCGTCAGCGTGTAGTGTCGACTCACGTCGACGATGGCGATGTCGGTCAGCATATTGCGGCCAATCAGGACCGGGTAGATGAGACCTGTCCGGTCGGCGAGCGTGACGTCGACGCGCAGGCGTGTTTCACCGAGCGTGACCCACATGCGCACGACATAACGCCGGTCGTGTTGGCCATCCTGCTGCTTGATCAAGACACGACGGCGCAGGCGAGCCTCGTTTTCATGCCGTTCACCCGAGACCGGATCGATGATCGTGTAACGCACGAAGCGTCGGCCATCGATCTCGACCAGTTTGACGTCCTCGGCGTGGATCGAGGTCGTCTCGGCGCCGGTATCGATCCGGGCCTCGAGGCGCAGCCCCGGCGGATCGATCTCGACCCATTCGACGGCCCCGATGATCGGCAGGTCCAAGTCGCCACCTGTCTCGGGGGGCGTCTTGACCGGGACCTCGACCGTCTTGGTGACGACGCGTTCGATGACCTTGGGTGGCGGGCAGTCAGACTCGATCGGGCAGATGGGACATTCGACGGCCGGGCATTCGATGACTCGTTGTCCCGCGATGGTCGCGTCGCCCGAGGGCAAGGATCCGCAGCCAGCCAGTGGCAAAGCGATGGCCCACGGCAATAGCCAGAGACCGAAGGTCGTGGCGCGGCTTCCGTGGCGCTGCTCTTTGAGAAACCGGGAAAGGGGCATACACCGAAACATGATCGTTAAGTAAAACCTCTTCAATGTAACATAATGGACACCGCAGCGCGCCAATTGGAAATCGCCCGGTTTCCGGTCCTGCGAATCGTCTCGCCAGGACGCGCGAGAGTCTGATGAATCGAATAAAGAACAATTCGCGGTGAGGGTCTCCTGGTCGTGTCCGATTGGGCGAGACTCGGCCGATCAATGAACCACGTCCGACGACCGCGGGTTGCGGATAAGGTCCCAGTCGCGACCGAGACCAGAGCGGCGCAGAGCGCCGCAGGCCGGGCCCGATACCGCTGGAAGGGTGTCACCTGTTCTGTGAGGGGGCGAGTCTATGAAGGTTTCGGTGGCCGGTTTCGTGAACGAGGCTACGGATACGAAGGTGGCGGAATGCTGACATTCGATGCGATGCGGATCGCGCTGGCGACCGATTTCGGCGCCGGGCCCTATGTCGGTCAGATGCAACTCGCGTTGTCGGCGCCGCTTCCGGGGTTGCCTTGTATCGACCTGATCCATGACCTGCCGCCATTTCGTCCTGATCTCGCCGCCTATCTCCTGCTGGCACTGGTGCGGGATGTCCCGGACGGAACCCTGTACCTCGCGATCGTCGACCCGGGGGTCGGTGGTCCCCGCGATGTTCTGTTCGTCGAGGCCGACGGCAATGGGTTCATCGGCCCGGATAACGGGTTGTTGGCCATCGTGGCACGGCGTGCCCGGCGCTGCGCGGTCCATCGGCTGGCATGGCGTCCGGCCCGGATGTCACGGAGCTTTCACGGCCGCGACCTGATGGTCCCGTTGGTGGCCCGGTTGCTTTCGGGTCGGGACATCGCTGCCGCCAGACTGCCGCCGACAGAGATGGTCGGGGCGGGCTGGCCAGAGCGGTGCGCCCGCATCATCTACGCGGATCACTATGGCAATCTGATGACCGGGCTGCGGGTCGCGGACCTGCAAGGGTTGTCGGAGCTCGACGTCGGCGGCGAGCGGATCCAGCGCGCCGAGACCTTTTGCGAGGTACCGCCTGGCGCGGTCTTTTGGTATGAAAACGCGTTGGGGTTGGTCGAATTCGCTGTCAATCAGGGGCGAGCGGACGAAAGGCTTGCGCTGCGGGTTGGCGATTCGGTCGATCTGCCCGCGCCATGAGGGGCTCGCTATCCGGAGTCCCCGGTGCATGGTCACGCGATCCGGAGCGACGCCTGGCGGGGAAGCGGCCGAGGGATGCGCCAGGCGTCAAGCATTAGCGTCGGATCTCGACGAGCAACCGGCCCCAGGTTTGGCCAGCCAACAGTCGCTCGAATGCCTCCGGCAGGGCATCCAGGTCGAGGGTTGCGGTCAGGATGTCTTCCAGATGTTTGGGTCGCCACTCGGTGGCGAGGCGTTGCCAGATCTCGGCGCGCAACGGGTAGGGCACATCGACCGAATTGATGCCGAGCAGGCTGACCCCGCGCAAGATCAGCGGCATCACGGTCGTATCCAGTTGCGCGCCGCCGGCGAGGCCGATGCAGGCGATGTTGCCGTGGGCGCCGACAGTACGCGTCAGGCGTGCTAAGACCGCGCCGCCGACATTGTCGACCGCGCCGCCCCAGACCGCCTTTTCGAGCGGCCGGTCGCCGCCGGGCAGCTCGTCGCGCCCGAGGATGCGCGTGGCGCCGAGCCGCCGCAGCCAATCCGCGCAGGCCGGCTTACCCGAGACGGCGACGACCTCGAAGCCCTGCTGGCTCAATAGATCGATCGCGATCGAACCGACGCCGCCGCTGGCCCCGGTCACGACGATCGGACCGAGGCCGGGATGCTGACCGTTGACCTTCAATCGGTCGACCGCGAGCGCGGCCGTGAAGCCGGCCGTGCCCAGGATCATCGCCTGCCGGGCATCGAGTCCAAGCGGCATCGGCACGAGCCATTCGGCCGGCGCGCACAGGTATTCCGCGTAGCCGCCGTCGTGATCGAAGCTCATACCCCAGCCACTCGCGATCACGGTATCGCCTTCGCGGTAGCGGGTGTCGCGGCTGGCCACGACGATGCCGGCCGCGTCGACGCCGCCGGTCAGTGGGAACCGCTTGAGGATCTTGCCGCGGCCGGTGCCGGCTAGCGCGTCCTTGTAATTGATGCTCGAATGGCTGAGCTGGATCAGCACCTGGCCGGCGTCCGGTTCTGGCACCGGCAAGGTGTCGATACGGGTCCGATAGCCTTGGTCATCGTTATGGATGCGCAACGCCCTGTAGTTCGTCATCGCGATGATCCCTCCTTCGGTTGCGTGGTGATGGTCGACAGGGGCCTTCGACAACACCGGGAGCTCGCCGATCCGCCGGCGTCATTCGGTTGGCTGGTTGACGTGGTTCTCGCCGATCCTCGTCGCTGGCGGGCCTGTCGTTCTGTTCGGTGCTTCCGTCGAGTTGGTTGTATCAATCGTCCCGGAAGTCATCGGAGGCGTGTCGCAGCGAGCCGTCTCCGATGACTCTTGCAACCCTCGATAGCAAGTATATCGGGATACCGACCGGTCGCGAGGTTAGGCGCCGGGGTTCGCGGCCCGCTCCCGCAAAGCCGGTGGTCAGGTCACCGTGTGAACCGGTGTAGTAGGTCGTCGAGAAAGGTCCGGCCGAGGTCCGTGGGTCGGATCCGTTCCTCATCGAATTCGAGCAACTGGTCGCGATGTGCCCGGTCGAGCGCATCCCGGATCCGCGCCAAGGGTATTCCGGTGCGGGCCTCGAACAATCCCGGCGGGAAACCGTCGGTCAATCGCAACGCATTGATCATGAACTCGAGTACCAGAACGTCATCACTGAGCCGCTGGCGGCGACCCGATGCCGGGCCCGATGTCCGGTGCCCTTGGTAGACGGCCAGATAGACCTCCGGGGATGAATTCTTGTGGCTACGTTCCACGGACCAGGGCGCCGAGCGCGTCAGCTTCCCATGAGCCCCGGCGCCGATGCCCAAGTAATCGCCGAACGTCCAATAGTTGAGGTTGTGCCGGCAGCGATGCCCGGGTTGGGCCCAGGCGGAGACCTCGTATTGACGAAACCCGGCTCGCTCGAGCGACGCGCTCGCGTGTCGCAACCCTTCGGCGAGGCCATCCTCGTTCGGCCGTACTGGAGGCCGACGTCCGAACGGGGTTCCGGGTTCGATCGTCAACTCGTAGTAGGAGATATGTTCGGGCGTCAGCGCAATGGCGGTCTCGATGTCGGCCTGGACGTCGTCGTCGGTCTGGTGCGGCAAGCCGAACATCAGATCGAGATTGACGTTCGCGAAGCCGGCGTCGCGGGCCGCGACGATGGTCGCCGTCGCGGTGCGCGCGTCATGGATTCGGCCGAGGTGTCGAAGCTGGATGTCGGAGAAACTCTGCACGCCGATCGACAGACGATTCACGCCGGCCATTCGGTAGGCGGCCAGGCGCCCGGCATCGCTGGTGCCGGGATTGACCTCGAGGGTGATCTCGGCGTCGGGCGCGAGGTTCGCCAAGCGCCGAATCGCATCGAGCAGGGCCTCGATGCTCGGACCGGACAGCAGGCTTGGTGTGCCGCCGCCGATGAACAGGGTTTCGATATCCCTCGGTTCGTCGAGCCGTGCGATCTCATCGGCGAGATCGGTCAGCAGCGCGGCGACGTAGGCCTGTTCCGGAAGGCTCGGCGGACGGACTTGGGACGGGAAATCGCAGTACGGGCATTTGCGCTCGCACCATGGGATGTGCACATAGAGGCCAAGCGGCGGTAGCGGCCTGGCCTGCGTGGTGGAGGTCACGTCAGGTCGCGGGCCCGCAGATAGGCGAGTTCGGAGAGACGGCTCCATTCCTTCGACTGATCGAGGAACTTGCGATAGGACGCGTAAACCCGCTTCGCGAAGTCATCACGTTGGCCGAGGTCGGCCAGGACCTCGTCGGCGAGGGCGCGCAAGCGGGTGACGACGTCGTCCGGGAATTGCCGCAGTTCCACCCCGTGTTGCGTCAATAGCGTGTTCAGGGCGACCGGATCGCGGGCCATGTATTCGGCGAGCATGTCCTGATTCACTACCTTGCAAGCGTTGAGCACGATGGCCTGAAGATCCGGCGCCAACTCCTCGAAGGCTTCGCGGTTGAATAGGGCCTCGAGCGTCGTCCCCGGTTCATGCCAGCCGGGAAAATAATAGTATTTGGCCGCGCGATGAAGGCCGAACGCGAGGTCGTTGTAGGGGCCGACCCACTCGGTGGCGTCGATGGTCCGATTGCGCAGGGCCATGAAGAGTTCGCCCCCGGGCAGGTTGACCGGGGTGCCACCGGCGCGTTGCAGGACCTCACCGCCCAGGCCGGGTATGCGCATCTTGAGGCCGCGGAGGTCCTCGACGGACTTGATCTCCTTGTTGAACCAGCCGCCCATTTGAACGCCAGTGTTGCCGGCCGGCGCCGGGATCAGGCCAAACGGGGCGTAGAGCTCGGTCCACAACTCGAGGCCGCCACCGTGATAGAGCCAGCCGTTCATCTCCTGCGCGGTCAAGCCGAACGGAACCGTGGAGAAGAACTGCGCCGTCTCGGTCTTGCCCTTCCAGTAGTAGCTGGCGCCATGACCCATTTGGGCCGTTCCGCGGGCGACGGTGTCGAAGACCTCGAAGGCCGGTACCAATTCGCCGGCACCCAGAACCCGGACCTCGATGCGCCCACCGCTCAGGGTCTCGATCAATTGCGCGAGCTTGTTGGCACCTGTGCCGAGGCCGGGGAAGTTCTTTGGCCAGGTCGTGACCATCCGCCAACGATGCACCCTGGTGGTGGATGCCGAGGCTTGCCCCAGGCCGGCGGCCGCCGTTCCGATCGCCAGCGACCCGGCGCCGAAGCCCGTGAGGAATGAGCGACGTTGCATGATGCGGATCCTCCCGTCTAAATGGTTTGTCTTTTCGTGAAGGGCTGCTCAGGCCGCTTCCGCTGGCCGGGTTGCCCGGCCAGTCGCTTGGTCCGGCGGGCACTCGACGCACGGCAGGCGCCGGTTCGAGCCGAGGCACCCAGCAGGCTCCGTCCATGCGGGCGACCGTGCGCGGTCTGACGCGGTTGCCGCTCTGTCGCGTTCTTGCGGCGCGAGGTCACTGGGCGGCGGGCGCGAGCTTTGCATAGGCGAGCACCAGCCATTTGGTGCCGGCGTCGGCGAAGTTGACCTGGACGCGGGCGCTGGCTCCACGGCCCTCGCAATCGAGGACCACGCCCTCGCCGAAGGTCGGGTGGCACACCCGTTGCCCGAGGCGGAGGCCATCGTCGGCCTCCTGGCCATGGCGCTGCGGGGTGGGACGGGACTGTGCGCGGCTGCCGCGCACCGACTCGACCGGCTCCGTCGGCATCTCGCGCAGAAAGCGCGACGGTTGCGGATAGGTTTCCTTGCCATGCAGGTGACGTTTCTCGGCGTGGGTCAGGTACAGCTGGTGCATCGCGCGGGTCATGCCGACGTAGCACAGGCGCCGTTCTTCTTCGAGTCGACGGGGATCATCGAGCGATAGGCTGTGCGGGAACAGGCGTTCCTCGAGGCCCACGAGAAAGACGATCGGAAACTCGAGCCCTTTGGCGCTGTGCAGCGTCATCAACTGGACGCCGTCCGCATCCGGGTCGGCTTGTGCCTCACCGGCCTCGAGTGCCGCGTGGGCCAGGAAGCTCGCGAGGCGGTCACCGGCGTCGCCCTCGTCCTCGCTCGTTTCAGCCTCGAATCGCGCGACCGTGTCGACCAATTGCTCGAGGTTCTCGACCCGATCCTGGCCGCGGTCGTCCTTGCCCTTGAGGTAGAAGCCGGGCAGATCGGTGGCGACGAGCAGGTCGGCGGCGAGGGCGGCCAAGGGCCTGTCGCTCCGTGCGCGCTGTTGCTCGATCAGGGCGACGAACGCGCGCAGCGCCTTTGCGGCGCGCGGCGCCAGGGCCTCGCGCTCGAGCTGGTCGCGCGCCGCGCGCCACAGCGAGGTCCCAGCGGCTCGGGCCTGGTCGCGCAGCAGGTCGAGCGTTCGCGGGCCCAGTCCGCGCGGCGGTGTGTTGACGGCGCGCTCGAAGGCTGCGTCGTCGTCGGGGTTCGCGACCAACCTCAGATAGGCGAGCGCATCGCGAATCTCGGCGCGCTCGAAGAAGCGCAGGCCGCCATAGACCCGATACGGGATCTCGGCCTGGATCAGGACCTCCTCGAACAGCCGTGATTGGGCCGTCGTGCGGTAGAGGATCGCGCATTCGTCGCGCCGGTATCCGTCGACCTGTATGTGCTGGCGAATCCGCTCGATGACGAAGCGCGCTTCGTCGAGCTCGTTGAACGCGGCAAACTGGCGCACCGGCTCGCCGGCACCGTCGTTGGTCCACAGACGTTTGCCGAGGCGGCTCGGGTTGTGCGCGATCAGCGCATTGGCGACCGTGAGGATGTTTCCCGTCGAGCGGTAGTTCTGCTCCAGGCGCACCACCGTCGTATTCGCGTAATCCTTCTGAAAGCTCTGGATGTTTTCGACGCGGGCGCCGCGCCAGCCATAGATCGACTGGTCGTCGTCGCCGACCAGGAACAGGTTGTCGTGGTCGCCGGACAGGAGCCTGAGCCACGCATACTGGATCGCGTTCGTGTCCTGGAACTCGTCGACCAGGATATGGGCGAAGCGCTCCTGATACTGGTGCCGAACGGCCGCCTGCTCGCGCAGAACCTCGTGCGCCCGCAGCAGGAGTTCGCCAAAATCGACCAAGCCGCCGCGTTCGCAGGCGCTCTGGTACTCCCGGTAGATGGCGATCATCCGTTTTCGGTACGGGTCGCCTTCATCGTCGAGATGTCGGGGTCGCAGGCCCTCGTCCTTGCATTGATTGACGAACCCCATCGCACGACGCGGTGGCCAGCGCGCCTCGTCGAGTTCGAGCGCCTTCAGGGTTCGCCGGATGAGGCGATACTGATCGTCCGCATCCAGGATCTGGAAGCTATGTGGCAGCCCGGCCTCTTGCCAATGGGCACGCAGAAACCGGTTGGCCAGCCCGTGAAAGGTTCCGACCCACATGCCGCCGATCGGCGTTGCGAGGATCTCCTCGATCCGGGCCTTCATCTCGCGCGCCGCCTTGTTGGTGAAGGTGACGGCCAGGATCGCCCAAGGCGGCGCCTGTTCGACCCGGATCAGCCAGGCGACGCGGTGGACCAGCACGCGGGTCTTGCCGCTGCCCGCGCCGGCCAGCACCAATCGGTTCCCGGATTCGGCGGTGACCGCTTCACGCTGGGCCGGGTTTAGCGGATCGATGATTTCAGAGATGTCCATCGCGGCATTCTATGGTCTGCCTGCCGGGATTTGAACCAGATTCGGCGAGGCCCAGCGATCCGCCATCGCGACCCTCATGGCGCGCGATGGCTGGGTTCGGCGCAGATGGGTGCCATCGATCCGGCCGCACGTTGTAGAATCTCCATTCTTTGGCCCTTGCGACGGTCCTCGTTAGAACTCACACCCAGGAAGCCAAACGCTCGTGACCGAACTTACCAACGATACCTTTCTGCGCGCGCTCTTGCGCGAACCCACCGCCTACACGCCTGTCTGGATGATGCGCCAGGCCGGGCGCTATCTCCCGGAATACCGGGCTACGCGCGCCCGTGCCGGAAGCTTCATGGACCTGTGCATGGCGCCCGAACTGGCCTGCGAGGTGACGCTGCAACCGTTGGAGCGCTTTCCGCTCGATGCGGCGATCCTGTTTTCGGACATCTTGACCATTCCGGACGCGATGGGACTCGGGCTCTATTTCGCCGAGGGCGAGGGGCCACATTTCGAACGGCCGGTCCGCACGCCCGCCGATGTCGAGCGCATCGGCGTGCCCGATCCCGAGCAGGAGCTGGGCTATGTGATGGAAGCGGTCGCGCTGATCCGTCGCGAATTGCACGGCCGGGTGCCCTTGATTGGTTTCTCCGGCAGCCCCTGGACGCTCGCGACCTACATGGTCGAAGGCGGGGGCGTCAAGAGTTTCGCTCGGACCAAGGGCATGATGTTCGACCGGCCCGAGCTGCTGCACCAACTGCTGGCGAAGGTCGCCGATGCCGTGACACTCTACCTGAACGCGCAGATCGCGCGCGGTGCCCAGGCGGTGATGGTCTTCGATACCTGGGGCGGTGCTCTGGCGCCCGACAACTATCGCGAATTCTCGCTCGATTACATGCAACGCATCGTCGAGGGCTTGACCCGCGAGGCCGAGGGCCGTCGGGTGCCGGTCGTGTTGTTCACGAAGAATGGCGGACAGTGGCTCGATCGGATGGCGGATACGGGTTGCGATGCCCTGGGCGTCGACTGGACGACCGATCTGGCCGATGCGCGCCGGCTGACGCGGGACCGTGTGGCCTTGCAGGGCAACCTCGATCCCTGCGCGCTGTATGCCTCACCGGAGCGGATCCGCGCCGAGGTTGCGCGGGTGCTGGCAAGTTATGGGCACGGGCATGGCCACGTCTTCAATCTCGGCCATGGGATCACGCCCGATGTCCCGCCGGACCATGCCGCGGCGATGGTCGCCGCAGTGCACGAACTGAGTCCAACGTACCACGTCTAGGCCGGGCTCACAGAAAGCGGCGGGGCCGGTCTCTTGGTCCCCGGCCCCGCCGCTTCGTGCCTTCGATCTCGGTGGAAGTCTCGCCCGGATCAGACTTCGAGCTGCACGCGCAGCTTCTTCATCGCGTTCTTCTCGATTTGCCGGATGCGTTCGGCCGAGACGTCGAACTGCTGGGCCAGTTCGTGCAGCGTCTGCTTCTTTTCGCCGAGCCAGCGTGCGGCCAGGATCGTCTTGCTCCGTTCGTCGAGGTTCGCCAGCGCCGCGTACAGTCGGTCGCGCTGATCCGTTTCGGTATCCTCGCGCTCCAGCGCCCGCGCCGGCTCCATCCGCAGATCGGCAAGATAGGTCGAGGGCGCTGACGGGCCATCGTCATCATCCGAATCGTCGCCGTCGAAGGCCAAGTCCTGATTCGCGAGACGGGATTCCATCTCGAGCACGGTTTCCGGCTTCACGCCCAGATCCCTCGCGACCTGCTGGACCTCCTCGTGCGAGAACCAACCCAGCCGTTTCTTCGCGCTGCGCAGATTGAAGAAGAGCTTGCGTTGGGCCTTGGTCGTCGCGACCTTGACGATCCGCCAGTTGCGGAGGATGTACTCGTGGATCTCGGCCCGGATCCAGTGCACCGCGAAGGAAACCAGTCGGACGCCCATGTCGGGTTCGAACCGCCGGACGGCCTTCATCAGCCCTACCGTGCCCTCTTGGATCAGGTCCGGCAACGGCAGCCCGTAGCCGAGATAACCGCGGGCGATGCGGATCACGAACCGCAGGTGGGAAAGAACCAGACATCGTGCTGCCTCGGGATCATCGTGATCGCGCAACCGAAGAGCCAAGTTGCGCTCTTCTTCAGGGGTCAGCACCGGGATCTGATAGGCGCCACTGATGTAGGCATCGATGCTGCCGGACGGGAGAATCGTCAGATCTTTCGTCATGTTCCCATACCCTAGTGATTTGCTCTGGGAAATATCCTAGCACCGAGCTGAGGATTTTGCCAACACCTGAATCACGGTTTTTTGGAGTGGCCTGACGACAGCGAGTTCCGGGGTCGAGCGACGCCCTGGTCGGCCAGGCCGCGAAGGTGTTCGGTGCCGCGTGAGTCCGATTTCAGATCGGTTGGATCGCGCGCAGGTGGCGCGAGACGGCCAGCCAACTTCCGAGGTAGCCAAGGAGGGTCCCGCCGACCAGCATGCTGAACAGGGCTGGAAGACTGACGCTGAACAGCGGGAATCGTGCCTGGTAAAGCGCGGCGACTTGGGAGACCGGGCCTTGCAGCAGCAAAAGCCCAATCACGACGAGCGCGCAAGCGACCAGACCGCCGAGTAGGCCATACCAGGCCCCGGCGTAAAGAAAGGGTCGGCGGATAAAGGCGTGAGTGGCCCCGACCAGCTCCATGATCTGGATCTCGTCGCGCCGGTTCTCGATCTCGAGGCGAATGGTGTTGCCGATGATCATGAGCAGGGCGAGCGCGAGCATGACCGACAGGATGGTCACCGCCCGTTCGGCGAGTGCGACGAGGGCCTCGAAACGTTGTGCCCAGTGCGCGTCGTGGCGAACCAGATCCGTCTCGGGCAAGGCATCGAGCATCCGTGCCAGGCGTTCCCGGGAGGCGGCCTCGTCGGGGCTGGACATCGGAAAGACCGAGAGTATGGCCGGGAGCGGATTGGCGGGCAGGCCGGCCAGCACGTCGTCGAGACCGCTGTACGCGCGAAATTCGGCCAGGGCCTCCTCGCTCGTGATGACCCGAACCTCGGCGATCTCGGCGTGCTCGCGCAGCCGGTCGGCGAGTCGCGCGGCCTCCACATCCGTCGTGTCCGGGGTCAGGAAGGCTGACAGGGCTGTCTCACGCTCCCAACCGGTGGCCAGGAGCTTGATGTTGGCGGTCAGCAGATAGAGCCCGCCAGGCAGGGCCAGGGCGATGCCCAGGACGGCGACGGTCATCAGCGTCGGCAGCGGTGCCCGCAGCAGGCAACCGAGCGCGGCTAACGCATTCTGGGCTTGGTGGCGCAACCAAACCTTGGGGAGTTCGTGGAGTCGTGCGGTGCGGCGTCGACGCCCGGTCACCGTCCGGAGCCTCTGCAGTCATTGACGAGCCGCCCCTCGGACAAGGTCAGAATCCGGTACGGCAGTGCTTGGATCAGTGCGTGGTCGTGGGTCGCGATCAGCAAGGTGACGCCGACCTGATTGAAACGCACGAAGAGCCTCATGATCTCCCACGACAGGTCGGGATCCAGGTTGCCGGTCGGCTCATCGGCCAGCACCAGCGGTGGACGCGCGACGATGGCACGGGCGATGCCGACGCGCTGTTGTTCGCCGCTCGACAGCGCAACCGGGCGTGCCCGCTCGTAGCGTAGCAGGCCGACCTGGTCGAGGGCCGCACGGACTCGTCGACCGACTTCGTTCGGCCCGAGCCCGGCGACGACGAGCGGCAAGGCGACATTGTCGTAGACGGTGCGATCGCCGAGCAGCCGATGGTCCTGGAAGATCATCCCGACCTCGCGACGATGGTACGGGATACGGCGCACAGACAGGCGGCCGAGGTCGCGACCGTTGACGCGGATCTGGCCGCGGGTCGGTCGCTCCAGCAACCCGATCAGTTTGAGGACGGTGCTCTTGCCCGCGCCCGAGTGTCCGGTCAGAAACACCATCTCACCGGGTGCCAGCGAAAAGCTCAGGTCGCGCAACGCGTCGCCGCGTGCCGGATAGCGTTTCGTGACGTGAGCGAAGTGGATCACCGGTTGCCAGGCTCGACGCCGATCATCGCGTCGATCAATTCATCCGCGTCGAAGGGCCGTAGATCCTCGACGGACTCGCCGACTCCGACGAACCGGATCGGAACCTTGATGCGTTCGGCGATCGCGAACAGGATCCCGCCCTTGGCGGTCCCGTCGAGCTTGGTCAGGGCGAGGCCTGTGAGACCGACCGCCGCATGAAACTGTACGGCCTGATTCAGCGCGTTCTGGCCGGTCGTCGCGTCGACGACCAGCATCACCTCGTGCGGCGCGTCGGGGTCGAGCTTCTTGAGGACCCGGGCGATCTTGGCCAGCTCTTCCATCAGGTTCGATTTCGTGTGCAACCGGCCGGCCGTGTCGGCGATCAGCACATCGACCCCGCGGGCGGTGGCCGCCTGCAGCGCGTCATAGATGACCGCGGCGGGGTCGGCGCCCGAGTGCTGGGCGATGACCGGAACCTGGTTGCGCTCCCCCCAGACCTGGAGTTGCTCCACAGCGGCGGCGCGGAAGGTGTCGCCGGCGGCGAGCATGACCCGGTTGCCTTCATCGAGCAGGCGGCGCGCGAGTTTGCCGATCGTCGTCGTCTTGCCGGCGCCGTTGACGCCGACCATCAGGATCACCTGCGGACGCCCCGGCGCCGGTTGGCGGACCGGGGTCGTGTGGCGCACCAGGATTTCGCGCAGATCGGCGCGCAAGGCTGCCGACAGTGCTTGCGGGTCGGTTAGTTCCCGGCGCTTGATCCGCTGGGTGAGTCGATCGATCAGCCGTGATGTGGTCTCGACGCCGAGGTCCGCGGTCAGCAGCAAAGTTTCGATCTCGTCGATCAATTCCGCGTCGATGGTCTTGCGCCCGCGAAACAAGGCTCCGAGCCCGTCGCCGAGCTGGCCGCGGGAGCGTGCGAGTTTCTCCCGCAAGCGGGAGAATAGCGGGCGGGAACTTTTGGTCGATGCCGCCGATACTTCCAGCCTCTCGGCGGTCGCCGCCGGCGTGGATTCGCTCGCTGGTCCGTCCCGGCGCCAGATGGTCACCGATCCATCGCTCTGCTGTGGGCTGGCGCACCGATCCTCGCCTCGATCCTCCGCAGCGTCGCTGATGGGGACCTGCTTCTTCTTGCCGAATCCGAACATGGGACCTCGATCTTCGCGAACTCGATGGAATTCTATGGGGAACCCTGGATGAAGGCGCCGGTCTCCTGAAAGGGTCCGGCTGGGATCGGTCCGGGTATCCCGTGTCTCGGTGACAATGCTACCAAAGGTCTCGACCTTTGTCGGTCGCAGGTCGTCGTCTTGTCAGCGGCCCCGGTTCCAGATCAAGGCCCTCCCGAATCGCCGAGCGGCAGGGCTCCGGACCATCAACCCCGTTCCTCAAACCACCCCACAAGGAGTCGCGATGAAGCCCCTGTTATGGTTGCTGGTGATGATGCCCTGGCTGGTTTCGGCGCAGCCCGGACCCTCCGAAACGGTGGTCCATGAAAGGCGGCTCGACAATGGTCTCCAGATCTACGTCAAGCCCGACCGGCGGGCACCGATCGTCAGTTCGCAAGTCTGGTACCGAGTCGGTTCGAGTTACGAGCATGGCGGGATCACGGGTATTTCACATGTCCTCGAGCACATGATGTTCAAAGGCACCGAGCGCCTCGCGCCGGGGGCCTTCTCGCGCACCATCGCCGAGCATGGTGGGGATGAAAACGCCTTCACCAGTCGTGATTACACGGCCTACTTCCAGAACCTCGCCAAGGATCGCCTGGCCATCTCGTTCGAGCTCGAGGCCGATCGGATGGCCAATCTGGCGCTGTCCGAGGAGGAATTCCTCAAAGAGCTCGAGGTGGTCAAGGAAGAACGGCGCCTGCGCACCGATGACAATCCGGAGGCCCTGACCTTCGAGATCTTCAATGCCACGGCCTATGTCGCGTCCCCTTATCGTTACCCTGTCATCGGCTGGGCCGATGACATCGAGCAGCTCACGGTCGCCGACCTGCGGGCCTGGTACGATGCCTGGTATGGCCCGAATAACGCTGCGTTGGTCGTGGTCGGGGATGTCGACCCGGCCGAGGTTTTCGCGCTTGCCGAAGAGCACTTCGGATCCGTGCCGCCGATCGAGCTCGCTGGGCCGAAACCGCGGGCGGAGCCTGAGCAGCGCGGCGAGAAGCGGGTGCAGGTCCAAGCGCCGGCCAAGGAACCCTATCTGCTGATGGGGTACAAGGCCACGGTCGTCGGCCACGCCGATGAGGACTGGGAGCCCTACGCGCTCGAGGTCCTCGCCGCCGTGCTCGACGGGGGCAATAGCGCGCGCCTCGAACGCGAGCTGGTCCGCGGTCGGCAGGTAGCGGCCTCGGCCAGCGCCGGTTACAACGCCTTCACCCGTTTGCCCGGGATGCTGTTGCTGTCCGGGGTCCCGGCGAGCGGCTATGATGTGGCCGATCTCGAACAGGCATTGCGCGATCAGATCAGGCAGTTGCAGCAGGAACCGGTCTCCGAATCGGAGCTCGAACGGATCCTTCAGCAGGTGATCGCGGGGAAGGTCTACGAGCGCGACTCGGTCTTCTTCCAAGGGATGCAGATCGGCCAGTTCTTTACGGCCGGGCTCGATTGGCGATTGCTCGACGAGTATCTGACACGTTTGCAGGCGGTGACGCCGGAGCAGATCCAGACCGTCGCGCGGCGCTACCTGATCCCGGACAATCTGACCGTTGCCTGGCTCGACCCGCAACCGATCGCGGGCCAGGGGCCATCGTCCGAGGCTGGAGACGACGAAGATGATCAATAACTATCCTTATCTCACATTGCTGCTGGTGCTGCTCTGGCCCTGGTCGGCGCTGCAGGCGGCGCCGGCGATTCAGGATTGGCAGATGGCCAATGGTGCCCGGGTCCTATTCGTCGAGGCCCCGGACCTGCCAATGGTCGATGTCCGGGTCGTGTTCGATGCCGGCAGCGCGCGCGACGGCGACCAGCTCGGCCTTGCGTCAATCACGGCGCGGCTTTTGACGGACGGCGCAGGCGATTGGGATGCCGATACGCTGGCCGAGCGCCTCGAGGCCGTTGGCGCCTCGATCAGCGCGAGCGTCGATCGCGACATGGCGTCGGTCGCCGGGCGCAGCCTGACCGACCCGTCGGCCTACCAGATCTGGAAAGAGACCATGGCCGCGGTGTTATCGCAGCCGACCTTCGCCGAGGCGGACCTGGCCCGCTTGCGGGAGAACCGCTTGGTCGGCCTGCGTCGCGACCAGCAACGCCCTGGGACCATCGCGCAGCGCGCGCTCTACCGGCAGATCTTCGGCGACCATCCCTATGCCGAGGATCCGGTGGGCACGATCGAGTCGGTCGCTGCGCTGACGCGCGAGGACCTGGTCGCCTTTCACGAGCGCTACTACGTTGCCGCGAACGCCGTTGTCGCGATCGTCGGGGCACTGGATCGCGAGCAGGCCGACGCGCTCGCCGAGCGGCTGACCAGCGGTCTTCCGAGCGGCACGCGACCGCCGCCGTTGCCACCGGTGCCGGCGTTGCAGGAAGGTCGGTTCGAGGCGCTGGACTTTCCCTCTTCGCAGACCCACGTCATGATCGGGCAGCCCGGCATGCGCCGCGGCGATCCGGATTATTACCCCCTCCATGTCGGCAACCACATCCTCGGCGGCGGCGGCCTGGTGTCGCTGCTGGCCGAGGAGATCCGCGAGAAACGCGGGCTCGCCTACAGCATCTACAGCGCCTTCGTGCCGCTGGCCGAGATTGGCCCCTTCGTCATGGGCTTGCAGACGCGGGCCGATCAGGCCGATCAGGCACGCAGACTGGTCCTCGGTACCGTCGAGAGGTTCCTCGCCGAAGGCCCCTCGGAACAGGAGCTGGAGGCGGCGATCAAGAACATCACCGGTGGCTTTCCGCTGCGTACGGCAAGCAACCGTCAGATCGTCGAATACCTGGCCGTGATCGGCTTCTATCGCCTGCCGCTCGACCACCTCGACCGTTTCGCCGAACGGGTCGCGTCAGTGACCGGGGCGCAGATTCAGGACGCTTTCGCGCGACGTATCGATCCGGATCGGTTGGCGATCATCAAGGTCGGACCTGTTCCGTCAGCACCGAGCGAGCCGCTTGCTTGGGCGGATGACTAGCGGTCGCCTGCGGATCGTCGGTGGCCGGATGCGCGGGCGGCGTTGGACCGTCCCCGTGCATCCGGACCTGCGGCCAACGCCCGACCGGGTCCGCGAGACCTTGTTCAACTGGTTGGCCCCGGTCATCGATGGCAGTCGCTGCCTCGATCTTTTCGCCGGGAGCGGCGCGCTCGGCTTCGAGGCGGCCTCGCGCGGCGCGGCCGAGGTCGTCATGGTCGAGCGCGCCGCGCCGATCGTTCGCGCGCTGCGCTCGACCAGTGAAGAGTGGGGGCTCGCGGGCGTCCTTCGCATCGAGCGTGCCGATGCCTTGCGCTGGATCGAGCGGGGTGCCGGCGACCAGGCCTTCGATGTCGTGTTCCTCGATCCCCCCTTTTCGCGGGACCTGCTCGCACCTGCGTGCGTCGGTTTGGCCCGGTTCGGCTGGCTCGCGCCGGGTGCTCATGTCTACCTCGAGGCCGCGAGCCGTCCGGGTCTGCCGCCGCTGCCGGCCGGCTGGGTGCAGGTCCGGATGCAGCGCGCCGGTGAGGTCAGCTTTGCGTTAGCACGCGTCGAACCCCCGCCGAGTTGAACCGATCGGGCGGCACTCTGGTATTCTAGGCGGCTAGGTCGCTGAGTCGGGCCCCGGCCCATTCGGCGGCAGGTTCACCTCCCACAGAGCTTCGGTTCCGAATGCGCAGTGTTGTCTATCCTGGGTCCTTCGACCCCATCACGAACGGGCACACGGACCTCGTGACCCGCGCCGCGAAACTGTTCGATCGCGTGGTCGTCGCTGTCGCCCAGGATACCGGCAAGGCGCCGACCTTCGCGATCGAGCAGCGCTTGGCCTTGGCCCGTGCCGCCGTAGAGCACCTGGCCAATGTCGAGGTCATGGCCTTCTCGGGGCTGCTCGTCGACTTCGCCCGGGAGCAGGGCGTTCCGGTCATCATGCGCGGGTTACGTGCCGTGTCGGACTTCGAGTACGAGTTTCAGCTCGCCGGGATGAATCGGCGCATGGCGCCGGATATCGAGACCTTGTTTCTGACCCCGGCTGAACACTATTCCTATATCTCATCGTCGCTGGTTCGTGAGATCGCGCGCTTGCGCGGCGATGTCTCGGCTTTCGTCGCGCCGCCGGTCCTGGCTGCGCTACGGGAGCGGTTTGGATAAGATTCAGCCATCACCAACGCCAGCCTTGCCGTACAGGAGCAAAACCATGGCACTGATCATTACCGACGAATGCATCAACTGCGACGTGTGCGAGCCGGAGTGTCCAAACGGCGCCATCTCGCAGGGCGATGAGATCTACGTCATCGAACCGGACCTCTGCACCGAGTGCGTCGGCCACTACGAGACCTCGCAGTGCGTCGAGGTTTGTCCGGTCGACTGCATCATCAAGGATCCGAATCATCAGGAGACCGAGGAGCAACTGCGCGCGAAGCACGACCGGATCACGGGCGAGCAGGCCTGACGACCGGGGCGCGGTCGGTGTGGTTGGGGCCGCAACCAAGGCCTAAACCCCGGGTTCCAGCCCGCCGACCCGCGTCCCGCTCTCACTTCTGTTTGAATAGGCGCTCCTTTTCGCGTTGCCAGTCCCTGTCCCGCTCGGTGGCGCGTTTGTCGTGGAGCTTCTTGCCTTTGGCGAGCCCGATCTCGAGCTTGGCGCGTCCGCGTTTCCAGTACATCGCCGTCGGAATCAGCGTGTAACCGGCCCGTTCGGTCAGACCGATCAGTCGGTTGAGCTCCGCGCGTTGGAGTAACAGCTTGCGGTTGCGGGTCGGGTCGGGGTGGACGTGGGTCGAGGCGCTCGCCAGCGCCGAGATGTGCGCGCCGATCAGGTAGGCTTCGGCGTGCAGGATCTTGACGTAGCCCTCCTTCAATTGCACGCGCCCGGCGCGCAGGCTCTTGACCTCCCAGCCTTCGAGGACGAGCCCGGCCTCGTAGCGCTGCTCGACATGATAGTCGTGGCCGGCCTTCTTGTTCAGCGCGATCGTCGCGCGACCATCGGTTTTCTTTTTCTGTCCTTTCATCATCCCGCGAGTGTAATGCAAACCCGTGTCGGGATTCATGTGGAATCCCGTGTGCTGCGAGCGACCGCGTCGCCCTTGATTTTTCCCTGACGGCTGGCTAGACTTGCGTGCTCGTTTTTCAGGAGGTGCTGATGCGTCAACCATTGGTGGCCGGCAATTGGAAGATGAACGGCACGCGTACTGCCGTCGCCGATTTGATCGGCGGTATCAAGGCGGGTCTCGGTGGGGTCGAATCTGCTGAAGTCGCTGTCTGTCCCCCGTTTCCGTATCTCGCGATGGTCGAAGATGCGCTGCAGGGCACGCCGATCGCATGGGGCGCCCAAAACCTCTGTACCGAGGTGTCCGGGGCCTTTACCGGAGAGGTGTCAGCGGCCATGCTCCGCGACTTCGGGTGTCGTTATGTGATCGTCGGCCATTCGGAGCGCCGCCAGTACTACGGTGAGGATAACCAGATTGTCGCCCGCAAGGAGGCGGTCGCTCGCCAGCACCATTTGGTGCCGATCCTGTGCGTTGGCGAGACGCTGGCGCAGAGGGAAGCGGGCATCACCGAGGAGGTGGTCGCCGATCAGCTGGACGCCGTCATCGAGCTGAGTGGCGTCGCGGCCTTTGCCAGCACGGTGGTTGCCTACGAGCCGGTCTGGGCGATTGGGACCGGGTTGACTGCGACACCGGATCAAGCACAGGCGGTGCATGCATTCATCCGTGGCCGGATCGCGGAGAAAGACGCGGCGATCGCGGCCGGAGTCCGAATTCTTTACGGCGGCAGCATGAAGCCCGACAATGCGGCCGAGCTGTTGGCCCAAGTCGACATCGACGGCGGTCTGATCGGGGGTGCCTCGTTGAAGGCGGCCGATTTCCTGGGAATTTGTGCGGCGGCCAACGTGCCCCGTTGAGATCATGCAAACCATTTTGACCGTTTTTCATGTGCTGTTGTCGATCGGAATCGTCGTTCTGATCCTGTTGCAGCACGGCAAAGGTGCCGATGCCGGCGCGGCGTTCGGCGGTGGGGCCTCCTCGACCGTCTTTGGCTCCCGTGGCGCCGGCAATTTCCTGTCGCGTACGACAGCGATCCTGGCGACCTTGTTCTTTATGACGAGCATCGGGCTGGCCTACTACGCGACGCAGGCCACACGGCCAGCAAGCCTGCTCGATCGACCGGCGGCCGAGATTCCGGTGCCGCGCGAGGAGCGCGTGCCGACCGAGCAGGTCGCTCCCCTGGTTCCGGTTCCGATGCAGGAAGTCGAGACCGGTCAGGTCGATGATGTTCCTGTGCCAACGGATCGCTGAGGTCCAGTGTTTTTCGCCGACGTGGTGGAATTGGTAGACACGCTATCTTGAGGGGGTAGTGGCGCAAGCCGTGACGGTTCGAGTCCGTCCGTCGGCACCATCTCATAACGGCACCTCGGTCAGCCAAGGTGCCGTTTTTTTTTGCCTATATGGGCATATAAATTACTGATAACGAAAAGAAACTGTTCGGCTCGCGGGTTGACACTCGCGCTTTGGCTAGACTAGACTCGTTCGCTCATACCGCAACTCTATAATGTGAATTGAAGCGGGGAGGACACGTGATCGAAAACTATCTGCCCGTTCTGATCTTCATCGTGATCGGGATCCTGGTCGGTGTCGGTCCGCTGGTGATGGGCTACCTGCTCGGTCCACGTCGTCCTGATCAGGAGAAGGACTCCCCGTACGAATGCGGTTTCGAGGCCTTCGAGAACGCGCGCATGAAGTTCGATGTGCGCTACTACCTGGTCGCCATCCTCTTCATCATCTTCGATCTGGAAATCGCGTTTCTTTTCCCTTGGGCGGTGACCCTGGAAGAGTTGGGAATGGTGTCCTTCGTCGCCATGTTTGTCTTTCTCGGTATCCTGGTGGTCGGTTTCATTTACGAATGGCGTAAGGGGGCCTTGGAATGGGAATAGAAGGTGTTCTCGAGGAAGGTTTCGTTACGACATCGGCCGACAAACTGATCAATTGGGCGCGGACCGGGTCCATGTGGCCGATGACCTTCGGCCTCGCGTGTTGTGCGATCGAGATGATGCATGCCGGAGCCGCCCGTTACGACCTCGATCGTTTCGGCATGATCTTTCGCCCGAGCCCGCGGCAATCCGATGTCATGATCGTCGCCGGCACCCTCGTCAACAAGATGGGGCCGGCCTTGCGCAAGGTCTACGACCAGATGGCCGAGCCGCGTTGGGTCATCTCGATGGGGTCCTGCGCGAATGGTGGCGGCTATTACCACTACTCCTATTCAGTCGTTCGAGGTTGTGACCGGATCGTGCCGGTCGATGTCTATGTGCCGGGTTGTCCACCGACCGCCGAGGCCCTGCTGTACGGTATCTTGCAGTTGCACGAGAAGATCCGTCGTACCAATACCATAGCCCGCTGAGCAGTATCTATGGCACACCAGGAACCGACCTCCGGCGATGCCAGGATCGACACGCTCGTGTCGGCACTGACCTCGCACTTTGGCGAAACTGGCTGCGAGATCCTGTGCGATCGGGGCGAGGTCACGCTCGTCGTGCCCGCCGAGCAGCTTCTTACGGTGGCGCAGACCCTTCGTGATGCGCCGGATCTTTGCTTCGCGCAGCTGATCGATCTGTGCGGGGTCGACTATGCCGCCCATGGACAGGCGGAATGGGAGACGGTTGATGCCTCGACCAGCGGTTTCGGTCGGGGACTGGCGCCGATCGAGACATTGGCCCTGGACGATCCCCAGCGTTTCGCGGTCGTGATCCATCTCTTGTCGCTGCATTTCAATCGGCGGCTGCGCGTGCGCGCCTATGCGGGGGCCGGCCAGCCGATGGTCGCTTCGGTGCGCGGGATCTGGGCCGCGGCGGACTGGTTCGAACGCGAGGCCTTCGATCTCTATGGCATCCTGTTCGACGGCCATCCGGATCTTCGGCGAATCCTGACCGATTACGGCTTCATCGGTTATCCGTTCCGCAAGGATTTTCCGCTCAGCGGTCAGGTCGAGATGCGCTATGACCCCGAGCAACAGCGGGTCGTCTACGAGCCGGTCAGCATCGAACCTCGGGTCTTGGTGCCCAAGGTCATCCGGGGCGACAGCCGCTATCTGAAGGATGGGCGCCCGGCCGCGGCCGAAGGGGTTGCCGACGATGCCTGAGATCCGCAACTACACGTTGAATTTCGGCCCCCAGCATCCGTCGGCGCACGGCGTGCTGCGCCTGGTGCTCGAGATGGATGGCGAGGTCATCGTGCGGGCCGATCCGCACATCGGGCTCCTGCACCGGGGCACCGAGAAGCTCGCCGAATCCAAGCCGTACAACCAGAGCATCGGCTACATGGACCGTCTGGACTATGTGTCGATGATGTGCAACGAGCATGGCTATGTCCGCGCGATCGAAAAACTGCTCGGGGTCGAGGCGCCGATCCGCGCCCAGTACATCCGAACCATGTTCGACGAGATCACGCGGATCCTGAACCACCTGATGTGGCTCGGTGCCCATGCGCTCGACATCGGGGCCATGTCGGTCTTCATCTATTGTTTCCGCGAGCGCGAGGATCTGCTCGACTGTTACGAGGCGGTCTCCGGGGCGCGGATGCACGCGACCTACTACCGGCCCGGCGGCGTCT
Organism: Thioalkalicoccus limnaeus; assembly: GCF_041197575.1. Lineage (NCBI taxonomy): Bacteria > Pseudomonadati > Pseudomonadota > Gammaproteobacteria > Chromatiales > Chromatiaceae > Thioalkalicoccus > Thioalkalicoccus limnaeus. Next base: position 25,444 of record NZ_JBDKXB010000003.1, read on the forward strand.
ACCGCGATCTGCCGGACAGCATGCCGAAGTACCAGACCGGTTCGCGTTGGCACTCCGACAAGGAGATCGCCGAGCGCAATGCGGCGCGCGAGGGCTCGCTGCTCGATTTCATCGCCGATTTCACCGACCGCTTCCCGGCCTGTGTCGACGAGTACGAAACGCTGTTGACCGACAACCGGATCTGGAAGCAACGCACGGTCGGCATCGGCGTCGTGTCACCGGAGCGGGCGGTGCAGCTCGGTTTTACCGGTCCGATGCTGCGCGGCTCCGGCGTCGTCTGGGATCTGCGCAAGAAACAGCCGTATGCGGTCTACGATCAGGTCGATTTCGACATCCCGGTCGGCGGCCATGGCGACTGCTACGACCGCTACCTGGTGCGTATGGAGGAGATGCGCCAATCCAATCGCATCATCCGCCAATGCATCGACTGGCTGCGCGCGAATCCGGGTCCAGTCGCGATCGACGATCACAAGGTGATGCCGCCGAGTCGCGAGGCGATGAAGGATGACATGGAAGCCCTGATCCATCACTTCAAACTCTTCACCGAGGGCTACTGTCCTCCGCCCGGCGAGGTCTACGCCGCCGTCGAGGCGCCGAAGGGCGAATTCGGCTGCTACATCGTCAGCGACGGCGCGAACAAGCCTTATCGCCTGAAGATCCGCGCCCCCGGCTTTGCGCATCTGGCGGCGATGGACGAGATGGCGCGCGGCCACATGCTGGCCGACGCCGTGGCCATCATCGGGACCATGGACATCGTATTCGGGGAGATCGATCGCTGATGAGCGCGAACAATCTAGCCGTGGCCGACGCACGATCGGTCGACAAGGACCAACTGTTCACGGCCGAGATTCGCGCGGCGATCGACAGTTTCGTGGCCCGCTATCCGTCCGATTGGCAGCAATCGGCGGTGATGCCGGCCCTGACCCTGCTGCAGGAACACAACGGCGGTTGGCTCAGCCGCGAGTTGATGGACGATCTGGCCGCCTATCTCGGGATGCCGCCGATCGCCGTCTACGAGGTCGCGAGTTTTTATTCGATGTACGACCTCGAGCCGGTCGGGCGCCACAAGGTCTGTGTCTGCAACAGCGTGTCGTGTCTGCTCAATGGTTCCGAGGCGCTGATCGAGCATGTGACCGAGCGTTACGGGGTCCGACCGGGCCAGACGACCGCCGATGGTCGCTTCACGCTGAAGGAGGTCGAGTGTCTCGGGGCCTGCCGCGACGCGCCGGCGGTGCTGGTCGGCCAGACCTATCACGAGAAGCTGAGCCCGGCGGCCCTCGACAAGCTGATCGACGAGCTGGAGTAGGTGATGGTCGCGAATCAGAACACCGTTTGCTTTCGCACGCTGCACCTGGATCGGCCGTGGACGCTCGCGACCTATCGCGGGATCGGTGGCTATGCGCAGTGGGAGCGGATCCTGAAGGAACGGATCGATCCGGATCTGTTGATCAACGAGATCAAGGAATCGGCGTTGCGCGGGCGCGGCGGGGCCGGTTTCCCGACCGGCCTCAAGTGGAGCTTCATGCCGCGAAAGGCGCCGGGTCAGAAATACATCGTCTGCAATTCCGACGAGGGCGAACCGGGCACCTGCAAGGATCGCGACATCCTGCGCTTCAATCCGCATCAGCTGATCGAAGGCATGGCGATCGCCGGTTATTGCATCGGTGCGACGGTCGGCTACAACTACATCCGCGGCGAGTTCTACGAACCGATCGCGCGGTTCGACGAGGCCGTCGCCGAGGCCTATGCCGCCGGTCTGCTCGGCAAGAACATCCTCGGTTCCGGGGTCGATTTCGATCTCTACACGCACCTGGGCGCCGGCGCCTACATCTGCGGCGAGGAGACCGCGTTGCTCGAGTCGCTCGAGGGCAAGAAGGGGCAGCCGCGCTTCAAGCCGCCGTTCCCGGCCCAGCATGGTCTCTATGGTCGGCCGACGACGATCAACAATACCGAGTCGCTGGCGTCGGTCCCGGTGATCCTCGAGAAGGGCGGACGCTGGTTTCTCGAACAGGGTCGGCCGAACAACGGTGGACCCAAGATCTTCTCGGTCACCGGGGAGGTCAACCGCCCCGGCAACTTCGAGGTCCCGCTCGGTACCCCGTTCCGGGATCTGCTCGAATTGGCCGGTGGCGTCAAGGACGGGCGGCGTCTGAAGGCGGTGATCCCGGGTGGCTCATCGGTACCGGTGGTGCCGGGTGAGATCATGATGGATACGGACATGGACTACGACTCGCTGGCCAAGGCCGGGTCGATGCTCGGCTCCGGCGCCGTCATCGTCATCGCCGAGGGCACCTGCATGGTCAAAGTCCTGGCGAACCTCTCGCACTTCTACGCGCACGAATCCTGCGGCCAGTGTACGCCCTGCCGCGAAGGCACCGGCTGGCTGGCCCGTGTGCTGCATCGGATCCTGCACGGTCAGGGTCGCCTCGCCGACCTGGACCTGCTCGACAGCGTGGCTGGCCGCATCGGTGGCCGCACCATCTGCGCGTTGGGCGATGCGGCCGCGATGCCGGTGCAGAGCTTCGTCAAACACTACCGGCACGAGTTCGAGCATCTGATCGTGCATGGGACCCCGCTGGCGGCCTAAGGCTGCCGAACCGCGGCGTGAGACCGATGTCGTCGCGCCTGGAGGTAGATCGTCGCGCGTCAATCGAGGCTGGTCTGCCGAGGACAGTGCCCGCTGTCGGAGCCATCCAGTGCCCAGGGATCGCAAACGGGCCGCTCATCGAGAGAGATCAATGACGGATAAGGTCACCATCGAAATCGACGGCCGCAGCTGCGAGGCCCAGCCCGGTGAGATGATCATCGCGGTGGCCGACCGCGTCGGCATCGTCATTCCCCGATTCTGCTATCACAAGAAGCTGTCGATCGCGGCCAACTGCCGTATGTGCCTGGTCGAGGCGGAGCAGGGTGGTCGGCCCTTTCCGAAGCCGGTGCCGGCGTGCGCGACCCCGGTCGCGCCCGGCATGAAGGTGCAGACACGTTCGCCGAAGGCGCTCGAGGCCCAACGCGGCACGATGGAATTCCTGCTGATCAACCATCCCCTCGATTGCCCGATCTGCGACCAAGGAGGCGAGTGCGAGCTCCAGGATGTCGCGATGGGGTATGGGGCCGACGTCTCGCGCTACACGGAGCGCAAGCGAGTCGTCAAGGACGAGGACCTGGGTCCTTTGATCGCGACCGATATGACCCGCTGCATCCATTGCACGCGGTGCGTCCGGTTCGGCGCCGAGATCGCTGGCGTGCGCGAATTGGGCGCGACCGGACGCGGCGAGGACATGCGCATCGGGACCTTCGTGTCGCACACGGTCGCGCATGAACTGTCCGGCAATGTCATCGATCTCTGTCCGGTCGGTGCGCTGACCTCGAAGCCTTACCGTTTCCAGGCGCGGGCTTGGGAGTTGACCTCGGCTGGCGGGATCGCGCCGCACGATGGCGTCGGTTCGAACATTCAGGTCCATGTCCGCCGTCGGCGCGTGATCCGCGTCCATCCGCGCGACAACGAGGCGGTCAACGAGACCTGGATCTCCGACCGCGACCGCTTCAGCTACGAAGGCCTGAATTCCGCGGACCGGTTGCACACACCGTTGGCCAAGCGCGACGGTGTGTGGCGCGAGGTGTCCTGGGCCGATGCGCTGCATCTGGCGGCAGCCGGGCTCGAGGCCCGTGCCGCGGCCGATGCGGCGAGCGTCGGTCTGCTGATGTCCCCGAACGCGACGCTCGAGGAGCTGTTCCTGGCCCAGAAGCTGATGCGGGGACTGGGCTGCCCGAACCTCGATCATCGGTTGCGTCAGCAGGATGTCCGCGCCGATGTTGCCGGCCCGGCCCGCCCATGGCTGGGGGTGACCTTCTCCGAGCTCGAGCGGCAGGCCAGTGTGCTGCTGATCGGCAGCGACATCCGCCACGAACAGCCGCTGCTGGCGCATCGGCTGCGCAAGGCCGTCCTGGCCGGTGGGCAGGTGGCCTTGATCCATCCTTACCGAGTGCCGCTGACCTTCGCGAGCGAGCAGTTGGTCGCGAACCCAGCGGAGATGCTGCGCGACCTGGCCGCGATCGGCAAGGTGCTTGGCGTCTCGGAGGGCGGGGAGATCGCCGATCTGCTCGGCGCCGCCGAGGCGGAACCGCGACATGCTCGAATTGCCGAAGGGCTGCGCGCCGGCGCCGAGCGCGGCGCGCTGATCCTGCTCGGTGCGTTGGCGATGGCCCACCCCGATTACAGCCGGCTCGAGGCTCTTGCCCACGCGGTCGGCGCCACCTGCGGGGCGCGCGTTGGCTATCTGATGCCCGGGGCCAATGCCGTCGGCGCCCATCTGGCCGGGCTGGTGCCGCATCGTGGCCCGGGCGGCCAGCCGCTCGAGGGGTCGGCGGGCCTGGCGAGCACCGCGATGCTCGCTGCGCCCTGCCGCGCCTATCTGCTCTGGGGTTTCGAGCCCGATCTGGATGTGCATCACCCGGCCCAGGCCCGCCAGGCCCTGGCCGGCGCCGAGCTGGTCGTCGCCTGTACCAGTTTCCGCACGCCGGCCCTCGATCAACTGGCCGACATCCTGCTGCCGATCGCCGCTTTCGCCGAGACCCCGGGGACCTTCGTCAATCTCGCCGGCCATTGGCAGGGCTTCCGCGCGATCGTTCCGTCGCCTGGCGAGGCGCGGCCCGGCTGGAAGGTCCTCCGTGTGCTCGGCAATCAATTTGGACTCGATGGCTTCGGGCATAACTCCGATGCCGAGGTCCTGGCGGAGCTGCAAGCGGCGGTTGGCGGCGTCGCGCTCGACAACAGTCCGCTCGGCGACCTGGCCGCCGGACCGCCGCAGCACGCCATCGAGGAGGGGCTTTGGCGCGTCGGCCCGGTCCCTATCTACGCCGTCGATCCCGTCGTCCGCCGGGCCCCGGCGTTGCAGCGCGCGCCGTTGGCCGAATGCCTGGCCGTGACTCTGCACCCGGACGAAGGCGAGCGTCTCGGATTGACCGGCCAGGGTCGGGTCCTGATCCGCCAGGGCGAGTCGCGAGTCGAGGCACCGGTCCGGTTCGACGAGGCAGTCGCGCGAGGTTGCGCGCGGATCCCGGCCGGGGTCGCCGGCAGCGAGGCGCTTGGGGAGTCGGTCGGGCCTCTGGTGTTGGAAAAGGTGTAACGCGATGATGGAACTCTGGACATCCATGCCGGTGGTGCTGCAGATCTTGATCAAGATCATCGCGATCCTGCTGCCTTTGCTGGCGCTGGTCGCCTATTACACGCTCGCGGAACGCAAGGTCATCGGCTACATCCAGGTGCGTATCGGGCCGAACCGGGTCGGTTTCCGCGGTCTGTTGCAGCCGATCGCCGATGCGCTGAAGCTGATGGTCAAGGAGATCGTGATCCCGTCAAAGGCGAACAAGGGGCTGTTCCTGCTCGCCCCGGTCCTGACCATCGCGCCGGCACTGGCTGCGTGGGCCGTCATCCCGTTCGATGCTGGCGTCGTGCTGGCGGATATCAACGCCGGGCTCTTGTATGTCTTGGCCCTGACCTCGGTCGGGATCTACGGCATCATCATCGCCGGTTGGGCGTCGAACTCGAAGTATGCGTTCCTTGGCGCGATGCGGTCGGCGGCGCAGATCGTATCGTACGAGATCGCGATGGGGTTCGCGCTGGTCGGTGTCCTGGTCGCGGCCGGTAGCCTGAATCTCGGGGCCATCGTCACGGCCCAAAGCGGCAGCCTGCTGACCTGGTTCTGGTTGCCGCTGCTGCCCTTGTTCGGCGTCTATTTCATCTCCGGCGTCGCCGAGACCAACCGGGCACCGTTCGATGTCGCTGAGGGGGAATCCGAGATCGTCGCTGGTTTCCATGTCGAGTACTCGGGGATGGGCTTCGCCGTCTTCTTCCTCGCCGAGTACGCGAACATGATCCTGATCTCGGTTCTGACCGCGCTGCTGTTTTTCGGCGGTTGGCTGTCGCCATTTCCGCAGGCCTGGGTCGACGGTGTCTTCCTGCTCGACGACGGCTTCCATTGGCTACTGCTGAAGACCCTCTTCTTTATGTTCGTGTTCCTGTGGTTGCGGGCCACCTTTCCCCGTTACCGCTATGACCAGATCATGCGTCTGGGTTGGAAGGTCTTCATCCCGATCACGATTGCCTGGATCCTGGTCATAGGTCTGGCCGTGATCTATCAGTTGCCGCCCTGGTGGGCGGCCTGAACGGAGGAGGCAGCCATGCTGCGAGCCGCCCGAGATTATCTCAATAGCCTGCTGTTGGTGGAGTTGCTGAAGGGCCTGCGTGTGACCGGGGGCTACCTGTTCAAGCGCAAGTTCACGGTTCAGTACCCGGAGGAAAAGGCGCCGATCTCGCCACGTTTCCGCGGCCTGCACGCGCTGCGCCGCTATCCGAACGGCGAGGAACGCTGCATTGCGTGCAAGCTCTGCGAGGCGGTTTGCCCGGCGCTTGCGATCACGATCGAGGCCGAGCCGCGGGCCGATGGTTCGCGACGGACGACGCGCTATGACATCGATCTGTTCAAATGCATCTATTGCGGTTTCTGCGAGGAATCCTGCCCGGTCGATTCGATCGTCGAGACGGGGATCTACGAGTATCACTTCGAGGAACGCGGCGAGCAGATCATGACCAAGGAGAAGCTGCTGGCGATCGGCGACAAGTACGAGGCCCAGATCGCGGCGGCCCGCGCGGCCGATGCCCGCTATCGATGACGGGCGCCGCGCGATGCGCCGGCCGGACTGGGATGTCGGCGTGGGCCGGCAATGGGAGAGGGGCCGAGCATCGGGGAAGGCGCGCTGAGGGCATGTTGCTGATGCGCGGTCATCGCTGACCGCCCGGCGATGGCTCGCCCGAGGAATTCAATCTCAATAAAGAACGGATCTGATCATGGGGTTTGAGAAGTTTCTCTTTTACGTCTTCGCGGCCATCACGCTGTTTTCGGCCGGCATGGTCGTGACCCGTCGCAATCCGGTGCACGCGGTCCTGTATCTGGTCCTGGCCTTCATCAGCAGCGCGGTGCTCTGGATCCTGATCGAGGCCGAATTCCTCGGTATCGTGCTGGTGCTCGTCTATGTCGGCGCCGTGATGGTGCTCTTCCTGTTCGTCGTCATGATGCTCGACGTCGACGTCGCGGCCCTGCGCGCTCAATTCATTCGGCATTTGCCGCTGGGACTCTTGGTCGCCGCGGCGATGGCCGTCCAGATCATCCTGATCGTCGGCCCCGGCACCTTTGGTCTCGAGCAGTTCGCGAAGCCGTCGCCGGCACCGGCCGACTACAGCAACACCGAGGCCCTGGGCCTGGCGCTGTTCACCGAGTTCCTGTACCCGTTCGAGATCGCCGCAGCGATCCTGTTGGTCGCGATCGTCGCTGCGATCCGGCTGACCATGCGTCGCCGCTCCGACACCAAGTACCTGGATCCGGCACAACAGGTTCGGGTCAAGAAGGGACCGGATCGTGTTCGGTTGGTCAAGATGCCCGCCGAGGGCAAGGTGAAGGCGCCATGATCACACTGGCTGATTATCTGATCCTCGGCGGCCTGCTGTTCGCCATCTCCGTCGCCGGTATCTTCCTGAACCGAAAGAATGTCATCCTGCTGCTGATGTGCATCGAGTTGATGCTGCTCGCGGTGAACATGAACTTCGTCGCCTTCTCGCATTTCCTCGAGGATATGGCGGGTCAGGTCTTCGTGTTCTTCATCCTGACCGTGGCAGCGGCGGAAGCGGCGATCGGATTGGCGATCCTGGTGGTGCTGTTCCGCAACCGCCAGACGATCAATGTACAGGACATGGATACCTTGAAGGGTTGACCTGGTCACGCGGCGGCGCTGGATACGTGCGCCGGTGCGGACCCGCGTTCGCGGGATCAATCTCAACGTGCGGTAATCCGCCGGTTCGACGGCCTGCCCGGCATTCGTCGCGGTCGGTTTCGGCTCAACTAGGCACAGACAAGTCATGGAAAATCTCTACCTGACCATCGTGCTCGCGCCGCTCGTCGGCGCGCTCATCGCCGGCTTCCTCGGTGGCCGCATCGGGCGTGCTGGGGCCCATTGGGTGACGACCCTCGGCGTGGGTCTCTCGACGATCCTTTCGCTCTATGTCCTGAAGCGCTTCATCTTCGATGACGAGGCGGTTTTCAACGGGGCTGTCTACACCTGGCTGGTCAGCGATGGCATCCGTTTCGAGATCGGCTTCCTCGTCGACCGGCTGACCGCGGTCATGATGGCCGTCGTGACCTTCGTGTCCTTGATGGTCCATGTCTACACGATCGGCTACATGGCCGACGACGAGCACAATTGGCCGAAGGGTTCCTTGGCTGGCCGCAACAGCTATCAGCGTTTCTTCAGCTATATCTCGCTGTTCACCTTCGCGATGCTGATGCTGGTGATGTCGAACAACTTCCTGCAGCTGTTCTTCGGCTGGGAGGCGGTCGGTCTCGTCTCGTACTTGTTGATCGGCTTCTGGTCGAACCGCGAATCAGCGATCTTCGCGAACATGAAGGCCTTCCTGGTCAATCGCGTCGGCGACTTCGGCTTCATCCTCGGCATCGCGGCGATCGCGATGTATTTCGGCACCATGGACTATGTCGAGGTCTTCGCGATGGCCCCGGACCTGGTCGACACGCAGGTGGCCCTGTTCGGCGGCGTGTCGCTGATGACCCTGATCTGCATCCTGCTGTTCATCGGTGCGATGGGTAAATCGGCCCAGGTGCCGCTGCATGTTTGGCTGCCCGATTCGATGGAAGGCCCGACCCCGATCTCGGCGCTGATCCATGCCGCGACCATGGTCACGGCCGGCATCTTCATGGTCGCGCGGATGTCGCCGCTCTACGAGCTCTCGGAGGTGGCCCTGTCGTTCGTGCTGATCATCGGGGCCACGACGGCGCTGTTCATGGGCCTGATCGGGCTGGTGCAGAACGACATCAAAAGGGTCGTCGCCTATTCGACCTTGTCGCAGTTGGGCTACATGGTCGCGGCGCTCGGCGCCTCGGCCTATGCCGCCGGCATTTTCCATTTGATGACCCACGCCTTCTTCAAGGCGTTGCTGTTTCTCGCGGCGGGCTCCGTGATCATCGCGCTGCATCATAAGCAGGACATCCGCTCGATGGGTGGCCTGCGCCGGTACATGCCGATCACCTGGCTGACGGCGCTGATCGGTTCCCTGGCCCTGATCGGTTTCCCCGGGTTCTCCGGCTTCTTCTCGAAGGACGCGATCATCGAGGCGGTCGGTGCTTCGCAGATCTTCGGGGCCGGTTATGCGTGGCTCTTGCTGACGGTCGGGGTCTTCGTCACCGCCCTGTACAGCTTCCGGATGTATTTCCTGGTCTTCCATGGCCAACCGCGAATGGACGAACACGCGCGCCATCATCTGCACGAGTCGCCCTGGGTCGTGACGATCCCGCTGATCCTGCTCGCGATCCCGTCGATCTTCATCGGCTGGTACGCGGTCGAACCGCTGCTGTTCGGCGGCTGGTTCCAGGACGCGATCCTGGTCGTCCCGGAACGCGACACACTCGCGCAGGTCGGGGCCTATTACGATGATCAGTGGGGTTTCATCCTGCACGGGATCATGATGCCGCCCTTCTACCTCGCGATGGGTGGGCTCGCGGTCGCGGCCTACGTCTATTGGTATCTGCACCGGCGCAATCCGAACATCGACGAGGAACTGCAACGGCGCGCCGGGCCGGTCGCCAGGCTGCTGCAGAACAAGTACGGCTTCGATGATTTCAACCAGCGGGTCTTCGCCGGCGGCAGTCGGATCCTCGGTCAAGCGCTGTGGCAGACCGGCGATCGGCGTTTGATCGACGAGGGTCTCGTCAATGGCTCGGCGCGGACGGTCGGCTGGCTCGCGGCGCGGTTCCGCCACATCCAAACGGGTTTCCTCTATCACTACGCCATCGCCATGATCGTCGGCCTGGTCGTCCTGCTGACGATCTTCGTGACGTTCTGAGGCCAAGGGAGACGGACAGGCATGCACATCGATCTTCCTCTTCTGTCGCTGGTCATCTGGCTGCCGATCCTCGGTGGCATCGCGGTGCTGGCTAGCGGCGATCGCGCCGCCGAACTTTCGAAGAAGGTGGCCTTGGCCTTCGCGGTCCTGACCTTCGTCGTCAGCCTGCCGCTGTGGTTCGCGTTCGACAGCTCGACGGCGCAGATGCAGTTCGTCGAGCGGATCCCCTGGATACCGGGCCTCGAGGTCTACTATCACCTCGGCGTCGACGGCATCTCGATGCCGCTGATTCTGCTGACGACCTTCACGACCATCTTCGTGATCGTCGCCGGTTGGGAGGTCATCACCTACAAGCCGTCGCACTACATGGCCGCCTTCCTGATCATGGAGGGCCTGATGGTCGGCGTCTTCTCAGCGCTCGATGCGATCCTCTTCTATGTCTTCTGGGAGGCGATGCTGATCCCGATGTTCATCATCATCGGGGTCTGGGGCGGTCCGAATCGGATCTACGCAACGATCAAGTTCTTTCTCTACACCTTCTTCGGCTCGGTCTTCATGCTGGTCGCGCTGATCTACATGGCCTTCCAGGCCGAGTCATTCAGCATCCTCGACTTCCACGCGTTGCCGCTTGGCCTGACCGAGCAGATCCTGATCTTCGTCGCCTTCCTCCTCGCGTTCGCCGTCAAGGTGCCGATGTGGCCGGTGCACACCTGGTTGCCCGATGCGCACGTCGAGGCCCCGACCGGCGGCTCGGTGATCCTTGCGGCCATCATGCTCAAGATCGGCGGCTATGGATTCCTGCGCTTTTCGCTGCCGATCACGCCCGATGCGAGCAGTTACCTCGATTGGCTCATCATCTCGATGTCGCTGATCGCGATCGTCTACATCGCCTTCGTCGCGCTCGTGCAGCAGGACATGAAGAAGCTGATCGCCTACTCGTCGATCGCCCACATGGGCTTCGTGACGCTCGGTTTCTTCATCGCCTTCACGATCTTCCAGCGCGCCGATGTCGAGACCGGGGCCGTCATGGGCATCCAGGGCGGCATGGTCCAGATGATCTCGCACGGCTTCATCTCGGGGGCCCTGTTCCTGTGCGTCGGCGTCCTGTACGACCGTCTGCACTCGCGACAGATCGGCGACTATGGCGGGGTCATCAATACGATGCCGGTGTTCGGTGGCCTGATGGTCTTCTTCGCGATGGCCAACGCCGGCCTGCCCGGAACCTCCGGGTTCGTCGGCGAGTTCCTGGTGATCCTGGCCGCGTTCAAGGCCGACTTCTGGTTTGCGTTCCTCGCGGCGACGACGCTGATCATCGGCGCGGCCTACACGCTATGGTTGGTCAAGCGCGTGGTCTTCGGCCCGGTGGCCAATGACGGCGTCGCCGGTCTGACCGATATCAACGCCCGGGAGCGGTTCGTGCTGGGTTCGCTGGCCGCCGCCGTGCTGATCGTCGGCGTTTGGCCGGCGCCATTGCTCGAGGTCATGGACGTCACGGTGCAGAACCTGGTCGAGCACATCGGCCTCTCGAAGCTGTAGGCAAGAACGGATAGCGAACGGAACACACCCATGACATTCGATATCACGCAGTTGATTCCGATCTTGCCCGAGATCGTCATCCTGGTCCTGGCCTGTACCCTGTTGCTGGTCGACCTCTACGTCAAGGACGCGCAGAAGGGCATCAACCACAACCTGACGCTGATCGGCCTGGTCGTCGCGATCGCCGTGACCTTGCTCGTCGGCGGCGGCGAACGCCAGGTGGTCCTCGAAGGCCAATACGTGCGCGATGCCTTGAGCGATACGCTCAAGGTCATGGTGCTGATCGTCTCGCTGTTCGTCTTCGTCTACTCGCGCGAGTATCTGCGCGATCGCGCCCTGGCCACCGGCGAATACTATTCGCTAGCGCTGTTCGCGGTGCTCGGCATGATGATCATGATCTCGGCGAATAGCTATCTGACCATCTATCTGGGGCTCGAACTGCTGGCCCTGTGCCTTTACGCGCTGGTCGCCTTCGATCGCGAATCGAAGAAGGGTGCCGAGGCCGCGATGAAGTATTTCGTGCTTGGGGCGCTGGGCTCCGGGATGCTGCTCTACGGGATCTCGATGATCTATGGCGCGACCGGCTCGCTCGAATTCGGGCCGGTGGCCGAGGTCGTCGCCGAACAGGGTCTGGACAACCTGGTCCTGGTCTTCGGCTTGGCCTTCCTGGTCGTCGGCATCGGCTTCAAGTTCGGCGCTGTCCCGTTCCACATGTGGGTGCCCGACGTCTACGAAGGGGCACCGACCCCGGTCGTGCTGCTGCTTGGCAGCGCGCCGAAGATCGCCGCGTTCGCGCTCGCGGTCCGTCTGCTGGTCGACGGTCTCGGTGGTCTGCACGCCGATTGGCAGGGGATGCTGGTGATCCTCGCCGTGTTGTCGATGGGACTCGGCAACCTGCTCGCGATCGCCCAGTCGAACATCAAGCGCATGTTGGCCTATTCGACGATCGCGCACGTCGGCTTCATCTTCCTCGGCCTGCTCGCCGGGACGCAGGAAGGGCTCGCCGCGGCGATGTTCTATGCGATCGTCTACGCGGTGATGGCGGCCGGCGTCTTCGGCATCCTGTTGGTGTTGAGCCGCAAGGGCTACGACGCGGAGAACCTCGAGGACCTCAAGGGGCTCAACGAGCGCGATCCCTGGTACGCGGCGCTGATGGGCCTGATGATGTTCTCGATGGCCGGCGTGCCGCCATTCGTCGGCTTCATGGCCAAGTTCTTCGTCCTGAAGTCGATCGTCAGCATCGGCCTGGTCTGGCTCGCGGTGCTCGCGGTGATCTTCTCGATCATCGGCGCCTTCTACTATCTGCGCGCAATCTGGTACATGTACTTCGACAAGCCGACGACCGATGCGCCCTTGACCGATTCCGGCGCGGTCCGTGTCGCGCTGTCGATCAATGGCCTCAGCGTGCTGGCGCTCGGGCTCTTCCCGGCCCTGTTGCTGTCGCTGTGCCAGGCGGCCTTTGCGTGAACCGCGACTGACACGGGCGGTGGCGCTGGCGCCGTGCGCGGCGCGGCGGGAACGGGCCCTGTTGCAACGCTGGCTCGCGGCCCCGCATGTCCGGCGCTGGTGGGGCGATCCGGCCCGCAACCTCGATGACCTGCTGTCGCCGCCGGTCGGCGGCGGCGAGGCCCTGATCGAGGTCGCGGCACGGCCGGTCGGCTATGTTCGATGGCAGATCCCGTCGCGTGATGAACTCGTCGAGGCCGGCCTCGGTGATCTGCCCGAGGGTACGCTCGATATCGACATCGCGATCGGCGAGCCGGCCTACCTCGGTCGCGGCGTCGCATCGAAGGCGCTGCGGCTTTTGGTGCGACGGCTGTGCGCCACGCCCGCGCCCCCCGCGATCATGATCTGCACGGCCGTCGACAACCTCGCGGCGCTGCGCGCCTACGAGGCGGCCGGCTTTGTCCGTGACCGACTCTTCGAGGACCCGCAGTTCGGCGCCATGTGGTGTCTGCTGATCAGTACGGTGGCGACGCCGAGGCTCCCGCGACCAAGACCGCGCTGATCCGCCTCCCGATCGCGCGATCCTCGGGTGGGTCGGCAACGGCAGGGCCACCGCAATCGGCTTGGGTGCGCCGCAACCGCCGCGCCAGCCAAGCCCGTCTCGGGACTCATCGCCAGCCGGCTCGGTCAGTCGCCTTCGGACCGTGAGGCTAGCGTCGCGATTCGCTGCTCGAACCGGCTAACAAGCCCTTCGAAGTCCTTATGGTTCGGCAGCGCCTGGGCGAGCCTCCTCGCGATGTCCAGGCTCTCGCCGAAGGCCGTGCGCGCGGTCTCGAGGTCGCCGAGCGCCTGATCGATTCGGCCGACGTTGTCGAGCGACACGGACAGGTCGCGCAGGGCCTCACCGTTGTCAACATCCGCGGCGAGGCGTGCCCGGCTCGGCGTGCCGTCATCTGCCGGCAGCCGCGTCAGATCGAGCCAGACCGGGCCCTTCAGCGCCTGGACATAGGTCGGCGGATTCAGCAGCCGCGGCAGCTGCCCTTCGAGCAGTCCCTCGGCGGTTGCCGGCAGCGGGACCTCGAGGCCCGTGACCCGCGCCCGATAGACGGCCGCCAGATCGAGGTCGGACAGATCGATCCGGACCTCGGCGGTCAGGAAGGCGTGCAACCGCTCCCAATAGCTGTGCGTCAGGGCGTTCAGGCTCGTCTCCCGTTCGACGGCCTGCCCGAGCGCCGTCATCAGCGACAGCACGAAGTCGGACAGCTCCAGCGGTTTGGTCAACAGGAGAAAATCGGTCATGTTGACGAGAAAGACCCGGGCCTCGCTCTGCTGCTCGAGCAGCGCTTTGAGTCGCCTGAGTTCAGTGCTCTTGCCGTTGCCGCGAAAGCCGGTCAGCAGGTGCACGCTTTCGGACTCGGCCCAGTCGAGCCGCTGCCAGAGCATCAGGATCGGGTCCCTCTCCGGCGTTGCCTGCAGGATGGGGACGTAATAGGGATCATCCCGTTCGAGCGGCAGCGCGCCGCGGCCCGTCAGGCTCTTGTAAAGGTCACGCAGCGGATCGGAGGGGGCAGGCATGGGTCGCGGTATCCGGTGGCGAAGGGGTTCGGAAGAGATGACTAAGCCATTGTATGGCTTTGTCGTGCCTGGCAGAAGTGCGGTAGAAGATGCCCACGAGCGGCCAGGAGGGGGTGCGGGATCGATGTGCCAATCGCCGTTGTCCCCCCTCCCCGGCAGAGCGGCTCATGCTTCGCTGCGCAGCTTCGCCAGGGTATTTCGGGGCCGCGGTGGTTGGATCACGATATACCCCTCCCGGATGGGCGCATCAAAGCTTTCTGGAGCCTGCACCCGATCGCGGCCATCCACCAGGATGGGCAGGCCGCTCTCGCGAAACCTCTTGGATGTCCAAAAGGCCGATTTCGACCGACTGCAATCTGGCAATGACCACACCGCTCAACCCAAGAGTTTCATTAGCAAGACCAGGCCCAGGGTCATGCCCCCGACAGCCCGGCGAATCAGGTCTTCGGGCAGGCGTTTGACGGTCGCGGTCGCGAGTGGCACCGACAGCAGCGCCCCGGCGACGAGCGGCAGCGTGAGACGCCAGTCGATCGCGCCGGCCAGCACCAGATAGGCACCCAGGCCGACCAGGCAGGTCAGCGCCTCGGCCATCGAGGTGATGGCGACGGCCTGCTTGGCCGGTACGCCCGAGACGACCTGTCCAGACGTGACGAGCGGGCCGTAACCGCCGCCGCTCAGCCCCTTGTTGAAGGCGGCGATCAGGCCGATCCCGAGGATGCCACCGACCCGGTAGCGGATCTGACGCCCAGCGGTGAGCAGCGTCACGACACCCATCGTCAAGACGATGACCGTGATCCCGAGTGTCAGCCAGAAGATGGGGATCTTGACCGCGATGACGACGGCGGTCACGGCACCGACAGTGCTCAGCATCGCCAGCAGGACGAAGGTGCGTCGTGCCGGCCGATTGCGGAACAGGTCGATGTTGCCGTCGCGATGGTGCATGGCCCCGGCGGCCAGCCCCGACAGCAGCTCGGAGAGCAAGACCGCCGGGACGATCTGCAAGGGCGTGAAGCCGGCCAGCAACAACAGCGGTGTCAGCGTGGTGCCGTAGCCCATGCCGAGGCTGGAATCCAGGTATTCGCAGGCCAGGGCCGCGAAGAAGACGGCGACCAGCACGGTGGTGGTCAAGGCTTCGTCGGAGACGACCAGCCAGCCGGCTTCGCTCAACAGATCGCGCGCCAGGAAGGCCGCCAGCGTGACCAGGATCAGAATGCCCGATAGATGGAAACGGCGGCGGTGCCCGAGATAGAAATCGCCGACTGTGGAAATCGCGATGCGGACCATGAGTTCGACTCCAGTCAAGCCTCCATCCGCGGTGATCCAATGGCCGATTGGCTGGTCCCGATCTGGTGTCACCCAGGGCCGTGGCGCGGACGCGGTTCGTCAAAGGTGTCAGTGTCTCGACCGGTCTCGATCCGATCGATCGACGCCCTACGATCCGATCATTTCAAGGACCGGGCCAGGTTTGTTATGGCTCTGTTTAGGAATGATTTTTAAGGGAGTCTGGTAGAATCTTCGGCGGATGGTTGTCGACTTTCCGCAAATGCTCTAGAAAAAGCGGCAAATATCACGGAATAACGCGGATATTTACAAGATGCCGAGTGTGACCGACGTCGAACTCGCGGTTTGGCGTGCCGCAAGTGGCCACGCCCCCTTGTCCGCATCGGTGGGCGCAATCGCGCTTGGGCTGGGTGGATGCCTGCCCTTGCGACACATGCGCATCCTGGTCTTCGATCCCGATGCCCGCCGCGTCACGCCTCTGGCCGCGTACGACGATCCCGCACCCGAGTCGCCGGTCGCGGCCTTGCCCGATGACGCCTGGGAACGCCTTCTGGCCTGGTGTCGGACGGCGCGACCCGTGCGAGGGCCAGCCACCGATCTGGCGCGCAGGCTCCCGGGTTTGATTCCGAGAGGCTGGCGCGGAGAGATCCTGATGATCGGACTGGTCATCGACGCGGCGCCGCTTGGCGCCTGGGTCTTGGGCGCGCCGGGCCGGGTGGGCGGTTCCGGCCCGGCCAGGAAGGGCTCCTCGCCGCACTGAGCGAACCGATCGCGGTCGCCGTCCATCGCGAACGGCAACTCCGCGAGTTGACCAGTCTGCGCGAGGCCGCCGAGGCGGACCGACGCTCTCTTTTGGTCCGCCTGGGGCGCCAGGACATCGCCGATACCATCATTGGTGCCGGATCAGGGCTCAAGGAGGTGCTACGCGGTGTCGATCAAGTGGCCCGCTCCGACGCGCCGGTCCTGATACTCGGTGAAACGGGGTCGGGCAAGGAGGTCATCGCGCGGGCCATTCACGCGCGCTCGGCTCGGCATGCCGGTCCCTTCCTGCGCGTCAACTGCGGGGCCATCCCATCGGAGCTCGCCGACTCGGAACTCTTCGGGCACGAGCGCGGCAGCTTCACCGGGGCCTCCAGTCAGCGTCAGGGCTGGTTCGAACGCGCCGATGGCGGGACCCTCTTTCTCGACGAGATCGGCGAGCTGAGCCCGGCCGTTCAGGTGCGGTTGCTGCGGGTTCTACAGGACGGCACCTTCGAGCGAGTCGGTGGGCAGCGATCCCTGCGGGTTGCGGTGCGGTTGGTGGCCGCGACCCATCGCGACCTGCACGCGATGGTCCGCGAGGGACGTTTTCGCGAGGACCTCTGGTATCGGATCAACGTCTTCCCATTGCGGCTCCCGGCGCTGCGCGAGCGCCCGGACGACATCCCGCCGATGGCCATCCATTTCGCCCTGCGCGCCGCCGAGCGGCTCGGCCTCACACCGCAATTGCCATCTCCGGTCGAAATGGATCGGCTCATCGAGTACCCATGGCCCGGGAACGTGCGCGAGCTGGCGGCGGTCATCGAACGCGCGGCGATCCTGGGCGAAGGGCGCTGCCTGGAGATCGAACGCGCGCTTGGTGTCGGATCGATCGTCCACCCCGTGCCTCGGGCCGCGGGAATCGAGGCGGATCCCGATCAGATCGCGCCGCTCGATCAGGTGATGAAGGCGCATATCGAGCGCACGCTCGCCCAGACGTTCGGGCGGATCGAAGGCCCTTTCGGCGCTGCGCGACGGCTCGCGATCCACCCGGATACGCTGCGTGCCCGGATGCGCAAACTCCGAATCGACTGGCGACGGTATCGCGGAGTTCCCGGCCCATGACGCGCCGGCAAGGCGTTGCGGCTGGGCTGGCGTGCCGCAAGCGTCGGTCAAGCTCGAAGATATGCCCGTCACGCATGGAGTTTATCTCGCGATCCACGACGCTCGCACCCGCTAGCGTTCTTGTCGGCTCCTTGCCATCGAGCCGGCTATGACTCGCCGCCGCCCCTGGTTCTCGGGCACGATCGACGCACATCGCTGACCGAAAAACCCATGGGCGACGGGTCTGCCGTCTCGTGGACAGAGCTACCCGCGTCCGCCGATACGGCGCATGACCCGATCGAGAGCGCGTGTGCTCAGCACGCGGCGCAGCATGCCGAAGAGGTGAGTCGGCCAGGTCACGTAGTAACGGGGCCGTGGTCGTGAACTCTCGAGCGCGTGCACCAACCGGTCCAGCACGGCTTCCGGCGGCAGGGTGCCGGGCTGGGTCGCCCCGACCCGCTGAAGCCGTCGCAACATGCTCTCGTAAATGGCACGATGCGGACTGCGCTCTGCGTCGACCGTGCGCCGGAAGACCGCCTCGGCATTCGCGCGGAAACGGGTCAGGATCGGCCCTGGCTCGATCAGCGAGATGTGGATGCCGGTGCCGTGCAGCTCCATCCGCAGTGTGTCGGTGAGCCCTTCGAGCGCGAACTTGCTGGCGACGTAGGCGCCGCGGTATGGCAGCGCCGCGAGTCCGAGCACCGAGCTGTTGTTGACGATGCGCCCGTGACCCTGCGCGCGCATCAGCGGGATGACCCGGCACGTTAGATCGTGCCAACCGAACAGATTGGTCTCGAACTGCGCCCGCAGGACCTCTCGGCTCAGGTCTTCGACCGCTCCGGATTGGCCGTAGGCGCCGTTGTTGAACAGCGCATCCAGCCGCCCGCCGGTTCGCTCCAACGCTGCGGCAAGCCCGGCGCCGATGCTGGTCGGGTCGTCGAGATCAAGCTGCACGGTGCTCAGTCCCTCGCCTTCGAGACGCAGCACGTCGGCGCCGCGGCGCGCCGAGGCGATCACCTGCCAGCCGCGCCGGGCTAGCCCGTGGGCACAGGCATGGCCGATGCCGCTCGAACAGCCGGTGATCAGGATACTGCGGGGGGAGTTGTTCATGGTGTCCCGTCTCGGAGGTCGTGTGAAAAGCCCGCGCGCGGCTTTCATGTTTTGGGGTGAATCCGATCGCCTTGGCTGGTAGAGGGGCACTTCACCCGGGTGCGCGTTGCCACGGGGGATTCGCTGATGCGCCAAGGGGCCGAGTTGCCGTCAGCGCGCGACGATGGCAGCATGATGCCATGCTCGAATGGATGCATCGATTGGCGGTTTGGCTGGCGCGCTTTCGCATCGCGTTGGTTACGGTTGCGGTCTCCGCGGCGTTGGTTGGCGTTTTCGCGCTGTTCCTGCTCGATTCGGCCCAAGGTGATCGGCTGCTCTTCCCTGCGCTCGTGTTGTTCACCTGGTCGTTCCTGTTCGTCGTCTTTGCCGATGCCTTCGCGCGGGTCCCGGGGCCACCGGACCCGTCCTGGGGTCGTTGGCGCCGTTGGCGGCGCAAGTCGGTGCGCGGCCTATACTGGTTGCTCGCGGTCGGCACCATCGTGATGGTTCTGGTGGCCGTCCATGCCAGCCAGTACATTGTCCGCGAATGGCTCGATGATGCGCCTCCGTCGCATCAGGGACATCGCTGACGCAACTCCCGCGAGATAAGATACCACCTAAGTCGCACAGTCAGCTTCCCGCCGCCGGCCTCTAGCGCAGACCAATCAGCGCCCTAGCGACAGCCTGCCCCACGCGGCGGCTCAATCAGCGGTGACAAGCGCTGTAGGTGCGGCTTCAGCCGCAACGCCATTCGCCCAGGCGGCCAGGGCCATCGTGGCCTTCGTGCGGCTGAAGCCGCACCTAGTGCGTCAAGCGACAGCCGCGTAAGCCTGGTGCGTTATTTGCCGAAAGTTGCCAAAGCCGTTGCGATCGCGGCCGCGGGGTGGCGACGAACAACGGCAAGAAGGCGAGGGCGGTCGGCATCGACCGTGGTGGCGGGTCGTCGGCGAGCGGTGGTCACCGGCGCCAGAAACTCGGCGACAGCAGTACCAGCAGCGTGAAGATCTCGAGGCGTCCGAGCAGCATGGCCAGGCACAGGATCCATTTCGCGGCATCCGGGATGTCCTGGTAATGGGGGCCGACCCCTGCCAGGCCAGGGCCCAAGTTGTTGATGCAGGCGGCGACCGCGGAGAAAGCGGTAACGAGATCCAACCCCGTCGCGGCGAGGGCCAGATACATCAGCACGAAGCTTGCGACGTACAGCGAAAAGAATCCCCAGACGGCGTCGACGACGCGGTGATTGACCGAGCGATTGCCTATCCGTACCGGGATTTGGGCGTTGGGGTGGATCAGGCGCTTGACCTCGCGGACCCCTTGTTTGATCAGCAACAGCACGCGGATGACCTTGATCCCGCCGCCGGTCGAGGCGGCGCAGCCGCCGACGAAACTCAGGAGCAGCAGCAGGATCGCAATGAACGGCGGCCAGTGGTAGAACTCGGCGGTCGTGAAGCCGGCGGTCGTGCCGATCGAAACGGTTTGAAAGATCCCCTTGACCAAGGCGTCGCGCCCGTCGCCGTAGGTGCCGGTGAGCCATAGCGCGGCGATGACGGTCAGCGCGACTAGCGTGATCAGCCCGACATAGAGCCGAAACTCCTCGTCACGCCAATAGGCCAGGGGCGCGCGTCGGTGCCAGGCCAGGAAATGCAACGTGAAATTGGCACCGGCCAGCAGCATGAAACCGGCCGCGATCATCTCGATGGTCGCGCTTTCGAAGTAGCCGATGCTCTGGTCATGGGTCGAGAAGCCACCGATGGCGACAGTCGAGAAGGCGTGACCGATCGCATCGAAGGGGGTCATGCCGGCGAGCCAATAGCTGACGCCGCAGGCGACGGTCAAGCCGAGGTAGATGTACCACAGGGCCTTGGCGGTTTCGGTAATCCGCGGTGTCAGCTTGGTGTCCTTCATCGGCCCCGGGATCTCGGCGCGATACAGCTGCATCCCGCCGACGCCCAGCATCGGTAGCACCGCGACCGCGAGGACCACGATCCCGATCCCGCCGAGCCATTGGAGCTGTTGCCGGTAATAGAGGATCGACGGGGGCAGGGTGTCGAGCCCGGTGAGCACGGTCGCGCCGGTCGTCGTCAGGCCGGACATCGACTCGAAGATCGCGTCGGTGACCGACATCTCCGGATCCGGCGCGTAGATCAGGGGTAGGGACCCGCCGAGACCGAGTACGGACCAAAACAGCGCCACGACCAGGAAGCCGTCGCGCAGGCGCAATTCCGAGCGGTGGCGATAGATGGGCAGCGAGATGGCGAGGCCAATGGCGAGGATCACGCCGAAGGCCTTCAGGAAGGCGGCGGTCGCGCCGTCGTCGTAAATCACCGAAACCACGGCCGGTGGCAACATGGTGGCGCTGAACACCACCAGCAGCAGCCCCAGGACCTTGAGCACAACCAAGGGTTTCATCGGCCAGCGCGCGTCATCGCCGTGGGGCCCCGATCACAGGAAGGTGATCCCGACCTGGAACAGCCTCTCGATCTCGGTGATGCGACGCTTGTCCTGCAGGAACAGGATCACATGGTCCTCGGCCTCGATCTGGGTGTCGTGGTGCGCGATGATGACCCGGTCACCGCGCACGATGGCCCCGATGCTGGCCCCGCTCGGTAGCTTGAGTTCGTCGATCGTCCGGCCGACCACCTTGCTCGAATGACGGTCGCCATGGGCGATGGCCTCGATCGCTTCAGCGGCCCCGCGGCGCAGTGAATGCACCATGACCACGTCGCCGCGCCGCACGTGCTTCAACAGGGTGCCGATCGTCGCCTGCTGCGGCGAGATGGCGACATCGATCGCGCCGCGCTGCGCGAGATCGACATAGGCCGGGCGGTTGATCAAGGCCATCACCTTGCGGGCGCCGAGCCGCTTGGCGAGCATCGCGGACAGCACATTGACCTCGTCGTCCTGGGTCACGGCGCAGAAGACATCGGTGTTGTCGATGTTCTCCTCGATCAGCAGCTCCTCGTCCGAGGCATCGCCATGCAGGACGATGGTTTTCTCGAGCTGTTCGGCGATCTGCTTGCACCGGTTCAGGTCCCGTTCGATGAGCTTGACCCGATAATGGTCCTCGAGTGCCTTGGCCAGCCGTGTCCCGATGTTGCCACCGCCGGCGAAGATCAGGCGCCGGTAGGGGTTCTCGAGACGCCGCAGCTCGCCCATGACGGCGCGGATGTGCATCGGGGCGGCGATGAAGAAGACCTCGTCGTCGACCTCGACGATGGTGTCGCCATCGGGCTGAATCCCGCGATCCTGCCGGTAGATGGCCGCGACCCGCGCATCGACGTCGGGCATGCGTTCGTACAGGGTGCGCAGTTCCTGGCCGACTAGCGGGCCGCCGTGATGCGCCTTCAACGCGACGAGCCGGACCCGCCCACCGGCGAAGTCGAGGACCTGCAAGGTGCCCGGGTGCTCGATCAGCCGCAGGATGTGGTTCGTGACCTCGGCCTCGGGACTGATGGTCACGTCGATCGGCAACGCGTCGTTGCCGAAGAGTTTCGGAAACTTCAGGTAGCTCGGCGCGCGCACGCGGGCGATCTTGGTCGGTGTGTGAAACAGCGTGTAGGCGATCTGGCAGGCGACCATGTTGGTCTCGTCGCTGTCGGTGACCGCGACGATCATGTCCGCGTCCTCGGCCCCGGCGCGGATCAGCACGTCCGGATGGGCGCCATGACCGTGCACGGTACGCAGATCGAAACGGTCCTGCAGCGCGCGCAGCAGCTCGGCCTTTTTGTCGACGACGGTGATGTCATTGGCCTCGTGGACCAGGTTTGCGGCCAAGGATGAGCCGACCTGGCCGGCCCCGAGGATGAGGATCTTCACGAAAGGCCGCTCCGATCGGCGGGGCGAACGGGTCGGGTCGGTCGTCGTCGTCGCGGCGGGCGGTGGCAGCGCCGGATCATCGTCAGCGACGCTCCTTGATCTCGATCCCGAGCGAACGCAGCTTGCGATACAGGTGAGTACGTTCCATGCCGGCCTCCTTCGCCATCTTGCTGACGTTGGCCGCGTGTTTCTCGAGTTGGTACTCGAGATAGGCCTTCTCGAACAGCTCGCGGGCACTGCGCAGCGGCTGGTCGAACGATACCATGCCTTCGAGTGGCTGGGTCGGCGTCGGTTGCGGGCTGCCGAGCGCGGTCTCGACCTCGTTCTGTGTCACTTCATCACCGGCCCCGAGGATCAGGACGCGCTGCACCAGATTCTTGAGCTCCCGGATGTTGCCGGGCCAGCCGTAGTTGCGCAGGAAGTTCTGCGCGCCGACGCTGAAACGCCGGTAGGGTAGTTTTTCGTGGTTCGTGAAGAAGTCGACGTAGAAGTTCAGCAGTTCCGGGACATCCTCGCTGTGCTCGCGCAGCGGGGGCACGTGCAGCGGCACCACGTTGAGGTGATAGAAGAGGTCTTCGCGGAATCGCCCGGCGCGGACCTCTTCCTCGAGATTCCGCTGGGTCACGGCGATGATTCGCACCTCGACCCGCACCGGTTCGGTCCCACCGACCCGCAGGAACGAACCCGTATCCAACGCGCCAAGCAGCTGGCCCTGAGCCTCGAGGTCCATGTCGGCGACCTCGTCGAGCAGCAGGGTACCGCCGGCGGCCTGTTCCAGGCTGCCGTAATGGACGTGGTCGCCGGTCTCGCTGCCGAACAGTTCGTAAGCGGCATTGCCGCGTGCGATGCCGGAGACGCTCAAGTCGACGAAGGGTCGCTCGCGGCGCGGGCTTTGTGCGTGCAGATAGCGTGCGAGGGTCTCGCGGCCGCTGCCCGCCTCGCCGGTGATCAGGACCCAGGTGTCGTGTTGTGCGATTCGCTTCACCTGCTCGCGCAAGCGGAGAATCGCGGCACTGCGGCCGATCGGTTCCAACACCAGCGGGGTTCGGCGCTTGAGTCCGACGTTTTCGCGCTGCAGCCGCTCGGCCTGGAGGGCGCGCTCGATCGTCAGCAGCAGCTTGGCCATCGACAAGGGTTTCTCGAGGTAATCGTAGGCCCCGAGCCGCGTTGCCTCGACCGCCGTTTCAACGGTGCCGTGCCCGGACATCATGATCACCGGACACGGCAGGTCCTCGTCTTCGCCCCATTCCTTGAGCAGGCTGATGCCGTCCCGATCCGGCATCCAGATGTCGAGCAGGATCAGGTCGGGCCGCCGTTCACGCAGCGCATGTCGCGCCGCCTCGCCGTTCTCGGCGACCACCACCACGTACCCTTCGTCCTCGAGGATCTCTTGGATCGAGGTCCGGATATCGGGCTCGTCATCAACCACCAGGATGTGCGTAGCGCTCATGGTTCTCCGTCATGGCTCACTCGGCTGCGCCGGCCGCGCACGACGCCATCTCCGTGGTCGTGCGCATCCGGCTGGATCAGGACATCGCCCGGTTCGGTGGGCACCGTCGATTCGTGCCGGCGCTGGTCGATGCTAAGGTCCTGCCACGCGGGCAATCGAGATACGATTCGTGTTCCGGGCACCAGGTTCTCAGCCCAGATGATACCTCCGTGCTCCTCGATGATCTTCTTGACGATCGCGAGGCCCAAGCCAGTGCCTTTGGCCTTGGTTGTCGTGTAGGGCTCGAACAGGTGTTCGAGCATCTTATCGTGGATTCCCGGGCCATTGTCTTCGACGCACAGTTCGAGCATCCCTCCCTCGTCCCCGGCGAGACAGCGGGTGCTGACGCGAATCCAGCCGTCGCGCTGTTGATCGAGGGCCTCTTGCGCGTTCTTTACCAGATTGTGGACAACCTGTCGAAGTCGCAATGGATCGCCCTTGATGCGTGCCCCGTCGGTTCCGAGCGCGGCGAACAGGGCCGTTTGGCCGCCAGCGCTGCGGTACAGATCGAGCACGTCGGCGATCAGCTTGTCCAGCACGAAGGGTGTCGCCTCGAATGCCGGCGAACGGGCATATTCCGAAAAGTCCTTGACCATGCGCTTCATCGCCTCGACCTGCTGCACGATGGTGCGGGTCGCGCGATCGACGATTTTGGCTTCCCCTTCCGGCAGAGTAGGCAGCAGCTTATGGCGCATCCGCTCGGTCGACAGCTGGATCGGCGTCAACGGATTCTTGATCTCGTGGGCGAGACGGCGCGCGACCTCGCCCCAGGCGGCATCGCGCTGGGCCGTGATCAGCGTCGTGATGTCGTCGAACACGACGACGTGGCCGCTCGGTTCACCCCCGGGTTGGCGTAACGGACTGCCGCGGCACATCAAGACCTGGCGGCCCTCGCGCGTGCTCAGCGTGATCTCGGTGCGCCAGTCGTCGTCGGCATCGAGATGGCGCCGCACCGTCTCCGACCAGGGCGCCAGGGATGGATACTCGCGTTCGAGTTCGTCGGGTGTCGGGGCCGTTTCAGGCGTCGTCGCGAGCCCGAGGATCTGGCGTGCCGCCGGGTTGGCGGTGCGCATCCGGTGGCTGACATCGAAGGCGACGACGCCGGAGGACAAACGGCCGAGGACCGTCTCGAGATAGGCGCGCTGCGCCTCGACGGCTTGCTGGCTGCGGTCGGCGGCGTCGCGGGCGCTCGCGATGCGTCGCGTCATCTCATTGAACGAGGCGACGAGAAAGGCCAGCTCGTCTTCATGCTTGGGTGTCGGCAATTGCTGTTCGTAGTCGCCGTCGGCCACCGCGCGAGTGCCACGGGCGATGTCGGCGATCGGTGCGACCAGACGGCCGGCCGTGTAGAAGGCCGCGATCAAGGCCGCCATCAGACCGAACAAGAGGACCAGGGATAAGGTCAGGGAGAAGCTGAGCTTCAGCGATTCGCGCAGATAAGCCAGCTCGGTGTACCGGTTATAGGCCTCTTCGAGCCGGGCCGAGAGCTCGCCGACCCGCTCCGATGTCGGGAAGATCGCCTGCAGCTGCATCGGTCGGCCGCCCGGGTCGCGGACCAGTACACGGATGATGAGTTCGTTGTCGTTGCCTCGGCTCTCGAGACCGACATGATTGGTCCCCGCGCGCACCGCCTGCAGGATCTCCCGCTCGGGCAGGTCGGGAACCAGTTGCGTCGGGTCCTCGTTGGCCGTGCCGTAAATCTGGCCTGCCGGTCCGAATACCGTCAGTTCGATCGCGCCGGCCTGACGCCGCAGACCGCCAAGGCTCAGCGCCAGCGCGGTCGACGAACGATCCTCGATCCCGGTCAGCAATGTTTCCGTGTACTTGACGAGCGTGCGTTGATTCAGGTCCAACGAGGCCTGGTTCAATGTCAAGGCCTCCTGCATCGCACGGCCGATCTCGACATCGAACCAGCTGTCGATGCCGCGCAACAGGAAGTTCAACGAAAAATAGTAGACCACCGCGACCGGCAGCAGCGAAATCAGCGCGAACCGCAGCAAGAGCCGCCCGGTCAATCGCGAACCGGCGGCCTGACGGCGGTACCGGCGCACGAGTCCGAGGACCTGGAAACCGACCATCGTAGCCAGTGTCAGCAGGCCGGCCAGGACCAGCATCAGCAGCGGGACGAAGGCGCGGCTCAAGGCCTCGGAGTTCTGCACCGCGTCGCTCATCAAGGTCAGCGCGATGAAGAGCGTGACCAACAGCACGGCGGCTGGCAGTGCGCCGGTCCGCGCCAGTCGTCTCAAGGCTCGAGTGGCCACTTGCTCCAACCGCTGTGAAGTCTCCACGAGGGGCGCAGATAGGCCATCGGGCGCAGCGGCAACGGAAGGGCGTCGATGTCCAGCGAGACGCGGAGATGGAACTGGTATCGGCTGTCCGGATCGAGCCGCTCGTTGCTGATGAGCCGCAGCCGGCTCACGGTGCCCAAGGCCCGCAGCGCCGCATCTCGGGTCACGAAACTGCGCACCTCTCCGCCCGCTGGCGGTTCCACGGAGTAGCGCTCCGACAGGGGTTTGTAGCGAATCGTGTAGTGGATCGCTTGATCGAAAAGGCTTTCCTCCCAGATCCGCGCCCCCTTGCGCCGAATTCGGGTGTGGAGCGCGATCGTCAAGGGTACGCCGTTCTCGAGGGCCTCCAAGGCCTGGTCGGTGAAACGGAAATCGATGAAGGCGTCAAGCCAGTAAGTCCCGTCGATGAGCTGGGTACTGGCCCGTTCGACCTGAAAGGCGGCGACCGGCGCGGCCAACCCGATGGCGAGCAGCCAGCCGACGCAGACGAGGGCCACCAGTCGTTGGCGGCGGGTCATGGTCGAGCCTTGTGCAAGGCGGCGTAATAGAAGCCATCGGGGCCGCGGGGTGTCGGCAGCGTTTGACGACCATGGCGCAGACCGAGACCCCAATGGTCGGGCAGCGGCTCCTCGATCGCGTCCGGGTGACGGGCTAAGAAGGCCGCGATCTGATCGGCGTTTTCGTCCGGCAGCAGCGAACAGGTGGCATAGAGCAGCCGTCCGCCGGGGGCCAAAAGGGTCCAGCTCGCGTCCAGCAACCGAACCTGTCGGGCGCACAGTGGCGCCAGATCCTGCGGTCGGCGCAGCCACTTGATGTCCGGGTGGCGGCGGATGACACCGGTGGCCGTGCAGGGTACATCGAGCAGGATGCGATCGAAGGCGGGGCCGTCGCTCCAGTCGGGCTGAGGCTGGCCCGCGTCACCGACCGCGATCACCGCGGCGGTCAGGCCCAGTCGGTCAAGGCCGCTGCGCAGTCGATCGAGGCGCCCTGGGTCGCAGTCGATCGCGGTCAGTTCGACCTGATTGCAGCTGCGCTCGAGGATGTGGGCACTCTTGCCACCGGGGGCGGCGCAGGCATCCAGGACGCGCTCGCCGGGGCGGGCGTCCAGCAGATCGGCGGCCAACTGTGCCCCCGCATCCTGCACCGAGACGAGCCCCGCGTCGAAACCAGGCAACGCGGTGACAGGGACAGGCCGATCGAGCATCAAGCCAGTCGGGGACTCGGCGATGGGGCGGGTGGTAAGGCCAGCCTGGGCCAGTTGCTCGGCATAGGCCGCACGGCTGGTCTTCATCGCGTTGACGCGGAGCGTCATCGGCGGAGGGGCGTTGCTCGCCGCGAGGATGGCCGGCCAGTGCTCCGGCCAGGCGTTGACCAGGGCCTCGCGCAGCCAGGTCGGAAACAGGTCGCGAACGCCTGGCTCGTCGGCCACTTGCCGCTCGAGGCACGCGCGCTCGCGCAGGTAACGGCGTAGCACGGCGTTCACGAGCGCTGCGGTATGCGGCTTGCCGAGCGCACGAGATGCCGAGACGGTTGCGGCTACCGCTGCGTGATCGGGAATCCGTGTCTCAGCGAGCTGGTAGAGACCGATCAGGATCAGGGCGTCGATGTCCTTGTCCTTCGGCGCCAGCGGTCGATGCACGAGTCGCCGAGCCAGTGCCGCGAGGCGCGGCAGGATCCGCAGGGTTCCAAAGCTCAGCTCCTGGATCAGTGCCCGGTCGCGTTCGGGGCCGCCGCTGGCGAACCGCGCTAGACTGTCGGTCAGCGAGCGTCCCTGCGTCAGGACCGCGTGGACGGCACGGGCGGCGCATGCGCGGGTCTCGGCACCGGCGGTGGGTTCTTCTAGGCCTGTGATGGCTTCAGCCAAACCGATCTCCGCGCAATGGCCCGGCGTTCAGGAAGGCGGCAACGGGCAATGGGCGCCGCCCGGGAGCCTGGACGCGGGTCACGCGCAGGACCCCGTCACCGGTGGCGACATCGATGCCCGAGGCAGCGGCGGCGAGGATCGAACCGGCCGGCGCATCGGTCGCCAAATCAAGGGCCTCGCCGTCCCAGATGCGCAAGGTCTCACCAGCCAGGTTCGTATGGGCGACCGGCCAGGGGTCGAAGGCCCGGATCTGCCGCTCGATGGCCTGTGCCGGGTGTTGCCAGTCGATCTTTGCCTCCTCCTTGGTCAGCTTCTTCGCGTAGGTGGCCTGGTCGTCATCCTGCGGGATCGGGTGGTGGCGGCCATCGATGATGTCCGGCAGCGCAGCCATCAGCGCCTCGGCCCCGAGTTGAGCCAGCCGATCATGCAAGCTGCCTCCGGTTTCGCGCGGTGCGATCGCGGTCGTACGCGTCAGGTATACGGGGCCAGTATCGAGCCCCGCCTCCATCGCCATGATGCTGATGCCGGTCTCGCGGTCACCCGCGAGCAGCGCGCGCTGGATCGGTGCCGCGCCGCGCCAGCGCGGCAGCAACGAGGCATGGACGTTGATGCAGCCGAGGCGCGGGGCCGCGAGGACCCTCGTCGGCAGCAGCAACCCATAGGCGACCACGACCATCAGATCAGCCTCCAACGCCGCCAGATCGGCGACCGCAGTGGCGTCCTTCAGCGAGGTGGGCTGACGGATCGGTAGGTCATGAGCCAGCGCCGTCTGCTTGACGGCACTGATTGCGACGCGACGGCCGCGCCCGGCGGGCCGATCCGGTTGTGTATAGACCGCGACCACGCGCGCCGGGCTCTCGATCAAGGCCCGGAGCGTGGGAACCGCGAAGTCCGGCGTGCCGGCGAAGATGATTCGAATGTCCTGCATGTGTCGTGGCCGCCGTGGATGGAGCGGACGTCGCAATAGTGCTCCGGTCGGCCGAAGGGCCCCGGCCGCGGATGGGTCAGATGGCGCGGCGGGCCACCGGGCGCTGGGCCGGCGGTGGTTGACGGCGGTCCTTTTCGAGCTTCTTGCGGATCCGATGGCGCTTCAGGCTCGAGATGTAATCGACGAACAACTTGCCATCGAGATGGTCGATCTCATGCTGAATGCAGACCGCGAGGAACCCCTCGGCCTCCAGTTCAAACGGCCGACCGTCACGATCGAGCGCTGCGACGCGGATCCGTTCGGCTCGCGTCACCGGCTCGAAATAGCCAGGGACCGACAGGCATCCCTCTTCCATCAGGCCCTCGCCCTCCTTGCTCAGGATCCGTGGATTGATCAGGCAGATCGGTGTGTCTTTTTCCTCCGATACGTCGATCACGATGATCTGCCAGGGCTCGTTGATCTGAGTCGCCGCCAAGCCGACGCCGGGGGCCTCGTACATGGTCTCCAGCATGTCATCGACGAGCCGCCGTACGCTGTCGTCGACCTCGGTGACGGGCTTGGCCTGTCGGCGCAGACGGGAATCGGGGAATGTCAGTATCTGTAACTTGGCCATGGGTCTGGTCGCGGGCTGGAACCCGCGTTGATCTCTGGGCTAATATCGCATGGTACACCCGAGCATGGGGGCGGGTGAATCCTCTTTCGACTCAAGCCGGAGTGCATTATGGCCCCGATCCGTCGATTCTGTCCGCGCGGGCTCGCCCTGGGGATTCTGCTGGCACTGGTCGCCGCGGGTGTCTCGGCCGAAGAGAGACTGCACCCCAACCATCCGGAGCGCTACGTCGTCCGCGCCGGGGATACGCTGTGGGACATCGCCGGGCGCTTCCTCCGCGAGCCCTGGCGGTGGGGCGAGATCTGGGACGCCAATCCGGACATCGCCGATCCGGACCTGATCTACCCGGGTGACGTGCTCGTGCTGACCTATCGTGACGGCCGACCGCGCATCGGCGTCGAGTCGGGGCGCCTGCGCACGGTCAGGCTGACCCCGAGGGTCCGGGTCGAGGCCCTCGATGAGCCGATTCCGACGATACCGGCCAATGTCATTGCCCCCTTTTTGACCCGCGTCCAGGTAACCGGCGAGCGTGATCTCGACCAGGCGCCCTATGTCGTCGGCTTCCCCGACGAGCATATCGTCGGTGGTGTCAGGGATTCGATCTATGTTCGCGCGATCACGACACGGGAGATCGAGCAGTTCCTGGTCGTGCGGTCCGGTCAGGCCTATCGCGATCCCGACACGGGCCGGGTGCTCGGCTACGAGGCGGCCCATGTCGCGAATGTCGAGCTGGAGCGTCCGGGCGATCCGGCAAGGCTGCGGGTGCGCCGTTCGATGATGGAGGTCGCGATCGGCGACCGGCTGGTCCCGGCCGACGAGACCGAGGCCCTGCGCCAATTCATCCCGCGACCGGCGCCGCCGGCACTCCGGGGACGCATCATCGCGGTCCTCAACGGTGTCTCCCAGATCGGGCAATACAATATCGTCGTGCTGAATCGCGGTTCCGAACAGGGGGTCGAGCGGGGCCACGTCTTCGACGTGTATCAGGGTGGCTACGAACGGCCCGACCAGGTGCTCGCCGGTGCCCCGCGCTGGCGTGATGTGCGCAGCGAGACCCCATTGTCGACGGAGTTCTGGTATGGCGACCACCAGGTGATCGGGTGGCGACGCGACAGGCCGGATGCCAACACGCCCTTTCCTCTGCACGTCGAGGTCAGGCGGCCCGCGGCGACCTATGTCGTGCCCTACGAACGATCTGGCACGCTCATGGTGTTCAGGGTGTTTCCGCAAGTCAGTTTTGCGCTGGTCATGAGCGCCGAACGGGCGATGAACGTCCAGGATAGCGTCAGCGCCCCGGAAACCTGAGCGGCGCTTCCGGTGTCGGCGCCGACGATACAGGATCGCCGTTTCCCGTGGCTGGTCCTGGCGATGACGCCGGGGCTTGGACGCCGCGCGCTCGACGCCTTGCTGGCCCGGTACGGGACAGCGTCCGAACTGGTCGCTGCCGGCGCCGATGATTTGGCCAGGGCGGGGCTGGCGCGTGAGATCGGCGCGGCCATCGAGCGCCCCGATCTGGCCAGGATCTCGGCCTCGATCGAATGGGCCGAGCAGGCCGGTGGCCATCTTCTGACCCGCGACGATCCGCGTTATCCGCCCCAGCTGGCCGAGCTGTCCGATGCGCCTTTGGTGCTTTACTGCCGCGGCGATCCGACGCTGTTGAGCGATCCGCAGGTGGCGATCGTCGGCAGTCGCACCCCGACTCCACAGGGCCTCGAGATCACGCGACAACTGGCTTGCGAGCTGGCCGGTCGGGGTCTTGTGGTCACCAGCGGTCTCGCCCGCGGGATCGATGGCGCGGCCCACGAGGGGGCTCTCGAGGCCGGTCCTACCATCGCGGTGCTTGGCACCGGGCCGGATCGCGTCTATCCGGCGACGCATCGACGGCTTGCCCACCGGATCGCCGAAAAGGGTGCCTTGGTGACCGAGTATCCACCCGGTACCGGCCCACAAGCCCATCACTTCCCGCGTCGCAACCGCCTGATCAGCGGCTTGAGCCTCGGGGTCCTGGTCACCGAGGCTGCGGAGCGGAGCGGTTCCTTGATCACCGCCCGCCTGGCTGGCGAGCAGGGGCGCGAGGTTTTCGCGATGCCCGGCTCGATCCGCAATCCGCGAGCCCGCGGTTGTCACCGGCTCATCCGCCAGGGGGCCACGCTCGTCGAGTGCGCCGAGGACGTGCTCGTCGAGATCGCCCCGCAGCTGAGCGGGCTTATGACGCAGGTCCGCGTTGCACCATCCCGTGGCGCGGATGGGGCCGCTTCCGCTCCGACGTTGGCTCCGCTCGACGAACAACACCAAGGCTTGCTGTCGGCGATGGGATACGATCCTGTCGTGCCGGACGAATTGATCGCCCGCACCGGCTTGCCGTCCGCTAGGATTGCCTCGATGCTCTTGTTGCTAGAGCTCGAAGGTCATGTATCATCCTGTCCAGGAGGCCGCTACTGCCGGACCTCGGGTCGCGATAGCGAATCCTGTTGAGGGCCGCGCGGGTCGGCTTGGCCGATGCCATCGCGCGTCGATGGCGGTTCGTATTTGTCTCGAGGTCCCTGGATGTACGAGAACACCGTCGAAGTCCTGATCTACCTGTACGAGAACTACATGGATGGGGAGAATGCGGCACCGGTCGATCAAGGCGAACTGGAAACGGAGTTGACGCACGCTGGCTTCACGCAGGTCGAGGTTCGCAAGGCCCTGCGCTGGCTCGATGATCTCGCCACTGGCACGCGCACCGCTGCGTATCGGGCCTGTCGCGGGGGGTCGATGCGCGTCTTCACGACGGCCGAGATCGCAAAGCTGGATTGCGAGGCCCGCGGTCTGCTGCTGTTCCTCGAGCAGGCCGGGATCCTGGACCCAGTCAGCCGCGAGTTCGTGATCGAGCGGGCACTGGCTTTGGAACAGCCGCAGTTGACGATCGAAGAACTCAAATGGGTCGTGTTGCTGGTCCTGATGAGCCGACCCGGCCGCGAGGATGCCTATACGCAGATGGAAGACCTGATCTACTGCGAGATCCCGCCCTACCTGCACTAGTGCCCCGGTCGCGCGCCCGGCGGCGCGGCGTTCGGTGCCGAGCGACCCTACCGGGTCTCGATCTCGATCGGTCGGTCTCGATTGGGCCGCCCCCTTGACGTCCGAGACCGGGATCGTATCTCCTAGGCGCCCCATCAGCCATGCCGCGCGACTATGAATCTGGTAATCGTCGAATCACCCGCCAAGGCCAAGACCATCAAGAAGTACCTGGGTCCCGACTTCGAGGTACTGGCGTCCTACGGCCATGTGCGGGACTTGGTCCCGAAGGAGGGCGCGGTCGATCCGGACCAGGGTTTTCGCATGCTGTACCAGGTCATCGACCGCAGCGAAAAGCATGTCCAGGGGATCGCTCGTCGGCTCAAGGATGCCGAGGCGCTGTATCTGGCGACCGACCCGGATCGTGAAGGCGAGGCCATCTCCTGGCATCTCTACGAGCTGCTCAAGGGTCGTCGCCAGCTCGGTGACAAGCCCGTGCATCGGGTCGTCTTCAACGAGATCACCAAGCGCGCGGTCCAGGATGCCGTCGCACATCCCCGCCGCCTGTCGATTGAACTTGTCAATGCTCAGCAGGCGCGCCGCGCGCTCGACTACCTGGTCGGCTTCAACCTGTCCCCGCTGCTGTGGAAGAAGGTGCGGCGCGGTCTGTCGGCGGGTCGCGTGCAGAGCCCGGCGCTGCGGCTGATCGTCGAGCGCGAACAGGAGATCGAGGCCTTCGTCCGCCGTGAATACTGGACGGTCGAGGCCGATCTGGCGAAGGACACCAAACCCTTCGTCGCCAAGCTGATCGAATTCGCCGGCGACAAGCTCGAGCAGTTCAGCATTACCGACGGCGACCGTGCCGCCGAGGTCACCGGGGCGCTGGAGCGGGCCGCTGCCGGGCATCTGCGGGTCGTTGCGGTCGAGCGCAAGCAGCGCAAGCGTTTTCCGGCCCCCCCCTTCATTACCTCGACACTGCAACAGGAGGCCGCGCGCAAGCTCGGTTTCACGGCGCAGCGGACCATGCGCATCGCGCAACAGCTCTACGAAGGCGTCGACGTCGGCGATGGGGCGGTCGGTTTGATCACCTACATGCGGACCGACTCGGTCCATCTGGCGCAGGAGGCGTTGACCGAGATCCGCGGCTATGTCGCCGACCGCTATGGCGCCGAGCAGGTTCCGTCGCAGCCGAGGCGTTACAAGACCAAGGCGAAGAACGCCCAAGAGGCGCACGAGGCGATCCGGCCGAGCTCGATTCGGCGCGAGCCCGGCGCCTTGAGGGCGCACCTGACCAACGATCAGTTCCGGCTCTATGAACTGATCTGGAAGCGCACGCTCGCCTGCCAGATGGCCCATGCGCTGATCAATACCGTTGGGGTCAATCTCACGCCCGGCGGCGGGCACCTGTTTCGGGCGACCGGCTCGACCGTCGCCGAGCCTGGTTTCATGGTCGTCTACCTCGAGGGTCGCGACGACGAGCAGACGGCCGATGACGATGAGGAACGGATGCTGCCACCGCTCGCCGAGGGGGATCTCGTCGATCTCGTAGCGCTGCGCCCCGAACAGCACTTCACGGAGCCGCCGCCGCGTTACAGCGAGGCGACCCTGGTCAAGGCGCTCGAAGAGTTCGGCATCGGCCGGCCCTCGACGTACGCCAGCATCATCTCGACGCTGCAGGAGCGCGAGTATGTGCAACTGGAGAAG
This sequence comes from Thioalkalicoccus limnaeus, assembly GCF_041197575.1. Lineage (NCBI taxonomy): Bacteria > Pseudomonadati > Pseudomonadota > Gammaproteobacteria > Chromatiales > Chromatiaceae > Thioalkalicoccus > Thioalkalicoccus limnaeus. The sequence continues at coordinate 59,819 of NZ_JBDKXB010000003.1, forward strand.
AAGCGGTTCATCCCGACCGATGTCGGTCGGGTCGTCAATCGTTTCCTGACCAACCATTTCGCGTCTTATGTCGACTACGATTTCACGGCCAAGCTCGAGGACGAACTCGATGCGGTCGCGCGCGGCGAAGGGGACTGGATCCCGCTGCTCGAACAGTTCTGGCGGCCCTTCAAAGAACGGATCCATTACACGGAGGAGAATGTCAAGCGCAGCGACGTCACCCAGGAGCGCATCGACGAACCATGTCCGAAGTGTGGTTCGGCCCTGGCGATCCGCCTTGGCCGCCATGGCCGCTTCATCGGCTGTACCAACTATCCGGCCTGCGATTACACGCGGGATCTCGGCAGCGACAAGGCCGAGCCCGAGGCCCCGGAGGTGGTTGCCGATCGCGCGTGTCCCAAATGCGGCTCGGCGCTGCATGTGAAACGCGGCCGGTTCGGACGCTTCATCGGTTGCAGCGCCTATCCGACCTGCAAACATATCGAACCGCTCGAACGCCCCGAGGATACGGGTGTCACCTGCCCCAAGTGCAATCGCGGCACACTGCAGAAGAAGAAGTCGCGGCGCGGCAAGATCTTCTATTCGTGCTCGACCTATCCGACCTGCGACTATGCGGTCTGGAACGAACCGCTCGCCGAGCCCTGCCCGAACTGCGGCTGGGCGATTCTGACGAAGAAGGTGGCACGCGGTGGGGGCGAGACGAAAGTCTGCCCGCAGAAGGACTGCGGCTACACGGCGCCCTCGGCCGAACAAGAGCCAACGGCCGTACCGGAGCCAGATGTCCAGGCTTCCGCGCCGCGCCGCCGTCGTGCACGGACCTCATCATGAGCCGCCAGCCCGGCGCGTGCCGGCGCCGGTTCGTCGGCGCGACCTGATCGCAAGCGCGGAACGCCCGAGGATCGCCGCGGGCGCACGCGGTGTGCCGAGCGCCCGTTGCGGTGCCCGGAACGGACCCTACTTTGAGAAGAGCGACCTGACCCAGGTCACGACCTTGTCCTGAATGTCGCGCGCCCAAGGCGGTTGCGGCCAATTCCAGCCGATGATGATGCCGATGGCCAGGATGAAGAGTGCGGATAACATTTGGAGAATCCTCGCTGTGCAAAGGGCTCGCGGCCCGAAAGAAAACCGGCGCGTCGGCCAGCGATGAGGTCTCCGAGTGACCCTTGATCTGGCCTCGTCCGAATCCGGCGATCGATTGTCGCATGATGCCGGTGACCGGTGGCAAACCTCGGTTGCTCGAGAGCGGTTGCTCCTGACCACGCAGGCAACGGATGACCGCCGTGATTAGACAACCGCATCATCACCCGCATAAGGAGTCATGACCGGTGAGCCGTATCAAAGCCCAGGTTATTCCGTGGATCGAACGCGGACTCGTGCCCGATGCGCTGGTGCGCTGGGGGATCCGCGATCTCTTGCGTCAGCGGCTTGCCGAGTTGCCGACGGCCGATTGCGAGGCCGCGGCCCGGCACAAGATGGCCTTCGTCGCGCGGATGGATGCCTCGGCGATCGCCGAGGTCCCGGATCAGGCCAATGCCCAGCACTACGAACTGCCGCCCGAATTCTTCGAGGCGATGTTGGGGCCGCGGCGCAAGTACAGTTGCTGTCACTGGCCGGACGGGGTCGCGGATCTGGCGGTCGCCGAGGAGGCGTCGCTCAAGTTGACCGTGGAGCGGGCCGGCATCGTGAACGGGATGCGGGTGCTCGATCTGGGTTGCGGCTGGGGTTCCTTCAGCCTATGGGTCGCGAGCCATTTTCCCGATTGCCAGGTGACGGCGGTCTCGAACTCGCACGGGCAACGAGGCTTCATCGAGTCCGAGATGGCGCGCCGTCATCTGGGGAACCTGACCGTGATCACTGCCGACATGAACCATTTCGCGGCGCCGACCCGCTATGATCGGATCGTGTCGCTCGAGATGTTCGAGCACATCCGCAACCATCGCCGGCTCTATGCGCGGGTCGCCGACTGGCTGGAACCGGACGGCCGGTTCTTCATGCACATCTTCTGTCATCGCGCTCACCCTTACCTCTTCGAGGAACAGGGACCGACCGATTGGATGGGCCGTTACTTCTTCTCCGGCGGCATCATGCCGAGCGCCGACCTGCCGCTCCTTTTTCCGGACCATCTGCGAATCCGCGATTTCTGGTGCCTGAACGGTCGCCACTACGAGCGCACGCTGAATGCGTGGCTGGCGCAGATGGACGCCCGCCGTGCCCAGATCTGGCCGATCCTGGAACGGACCTACGGCGCCGCTGACGCGGCCCTCTGGTGGGTACGCTGGCGGCTCTTCCTGATGGCCTGCGCCGAACTCTTCGGCTTTCGTCGGGGACAGGAGTGGTATGTCGGCCATTATCTGCTCGGCCGCGCCGACCAAGCAGATATCGGCTGATCCGGCCGTAGCGCCGCGCGGCCGGCCCGTGCCGGCCATCGAGGGACCATCGATTCCTGCCAGCCATGGCGTCACCACACGAGGGGAGCAGAATGCTGAATTGGGATGATCCACTGATCCAGGCGAACCCGTCGGCCCCCGCGAACCGACCGCCACCGCCGAGCGCCGAGCGCGATCCGGTGCGTCCTGGAACCGGTCTCGTCACGAACGAACGCCTGATGGCGACCGCCGGCGCTGCGCCCAGTGTCGCCCCGGACCCCTTCGCGGGCCGCTCGGAGCCGTTCGGCGCCGCTTCGCTGCGACCCGTGTCGCCCGTGCCCGAAGCGGCCGGCGGCGCGACCGGGCTCGAGCAGGTGACGCTCGGGGCCGGGCGCGTGCGGGTCGACGACAAGCGTGTGATCAACTGCCGGGCCGACCTGAACCAGCTCGTGCCCTTCAAGTACGATTGGGCCTGGCGGAAATACCTGGATGCCTGCGCGAACCATTGGATGCCGCAGGAGATCAACATGCACGCGGATATCGCGTTGTGGAAGGATCCGGCCGGGCTGACCGCGGACGAGCGCATCATCATCCAGCGCAACCTGGGGTTCTTCTCGACGGCCGATTCGCTGGTCGCGAATAACCTGGTGCTGGCCGTGTACCGCCACATCACGAACCCCGAATGCCGCCAGTACCTGCTGCGCCAGGCCTTCGAAGAGGCGCTGCACACGCACGCGTATCAATACGTCGTCGAAAGCCTAGGTCTCGACGAGGGCGAGATCTTCAACATGTATCGCGAGGTGCCGGCGGTCGCGCGGAAGGCCGAGTGGGCGCTGCCCTACACCCAGCACCTGGCCGACCCGCATTTCCACACCGGAACGCCGGAGAATGACCAGCGCTTGCTGCGCGAACTCGTCGCCTTCTACGTGGTCTTCGAGGGCATCTTCTTCTACGTCGGCTTCGTCCAGATCCTGTCGATGGGCCGGCGCAACAAGATGACCGGCACCGCCGAGCAGTTCCAGTACATTTTGCGCGACGAATCGATGCACATGAATTTCGGCATCGACGTGATCAACCAGATCAAGATCGAGAACCCGCACCTGTGGACGGCATCCTTCCAGCAAGAACTGGCCGGCATGATCCGCGAGGCGGTCGAGTTGGAGGCCCAATACGCGCAAGACACGATGCCGCGCGGCGTGCTCGGCTTGAACGCGTCGATGTTCACCGAGTACCTGCACTTCATCGCCAACCGCCGTTGCGCGCAGATCGGTCTGCCCGAGCAATACCCCGGGGCGACCAATCCCTTTCCGTGGATGTCCGAGGTGCTGGATCTGAAGAAGGAAAAGAACTTCTTCGAGACCCGCGTCACCGAGTACCAGACGGGCGGAGCGCTGAATTGGGACTGAAGGGGTGTTCGTTGTCGATCTCGGGGCGCGTCGCCCAGGCAGCCCCGGTGAGCAAGAGGCAAGCTGCTATGATGTCATCGAGGCGGAGTGTGGGAAAGGTCATGACGGGTGGCCCTCATGGCGGCTTGGTTCGCCGCAACCAGGCGCGGCGCAGCGATTCCGGCCGTGGTGCACGGCGCACCAGATGCACTCTGGGTGCGTTGTTTCTAAGGCGCGGCGGCCTCGGGCGCGGGGTGCGGACCGGGGCGTAGGGCCTCGCCGCAATACCGGCACAGGTAGCGAGCGCCGTTCAGCACCTTGTTGCGACGGATGCTCGACAGGCGATGGTCGCGGCAGGCGCAATGATAGTGGTGATAGCGCATCCGCCTGGCGCGCAGATCGCTGACGTCGTAGTCGTGGCAACGGGTCGGTTCGGCGCCTAGCGCACGCATCAGTGCCTGCCATTCCGGGCCATGGGGGCGAATCCGGCGGCCATGGACACGGTAGGCTAGATAGTGCGCGGTCTCGTGGGGCACGGTGCGGTGCACGAACGCCTCGCCGTAACGCCGCAACAGGATCGGGTTGTAGCGGATTGTGCTGCGGCCCTGGCTATCCACGCGGAACTGGCCGGCACTCTGTCCGAGCAGGTCGAAACGGATCGCGGGCGGTTCGCTCGACCACGCGTCGGCAGCGCGCCCCCACCAGCGTTCGCCAGCGGACGCCGGCCGCGCCGCGAGGCCGACTCCGATCAGGCGCCGCGTCTCGCCGGTGGCGAGCGCGACCAGGTGGCGCAGCCGCTCGTCGTGGGCGCTCGGGTCGGTCGTGGTCATGGCCTCGATCCTTCGGTGACAGGGCGCCGGCGGCGCCGACACCCCGTCGGTGTGAGCCCGCGCGACCGCTTCGGTGCGTGAGCCGTCGGTTGCGCAGTGGGGGGCGGTGCCCTTCACACCTCCTTGTAGAGTTCGGCGCCGGCTTGGCGGAATTCGGCGGCCTTGGCCCGCAAGCCCTTCTCCAATGCCTCCTGCTCGCCGAGTCCTGTGCTGGCCGCGTAGTCGCGCACGTCTTGGGTGATCTTCATCGAGCAGAAGTTGGGGCCGCACATCGAGCAGAAGTGCGCGACCTTGTGGGCCTCGTGGGGCATCGTCTGGTCGTGGTAGGCGCGCGCTCGCTCCGGGTCGAGCGACAGATTGAACTGGTCCTGCCAGCGGAACTCGAAACGGGCCTTCGACAAGGCATTGTCGCGCAGCTGGGCGCCGGGCAGACCCTTCGCGAGATCGGCGCCGTGCGCGGCGATCTTGTAGGTGATGATGCCATCGCGGACGTCCTGCTTGTTCGGTAGGCCCAGGTGCTCCTTCGGCGTGACATAGCAGAGCATCGCGGTGCCGTACCAGCCGATGTTCGCGGCGCCGATCCCCGAGGTGATGTGGTCATAGGCCGGGGCGATGTCGGTGATCAGCGGGCCCAGCGTATAGAAGGGGGCCTCGAAGCAATCTGTCAACTCTTTGTCGACGTTCTCCTTGACCATCTGCAGCGGCACATGACCGGGGCCCTCGATCATGACCTGGACGTCGTGGTTCCACGCGATCCGGGTCAGTTCGCCCAAGGTCTCGAGCTCCGCGAACTGGGCTATGTCGTTGGCATCGGCGATCGACCCCGGGCGCAGCCCGTCGCCGAGGCTGAAGGCCACGTCGTAGGCCTTCATGATCTCGCAGATCTCGTCGAAATGGGTGTAGAGGAAGTTCTCCTGGTGATGCGCCAGGCACCATTTGGCCAGGATCGATCCGCCGCGCGAGACGATCCCGGTCACGCGGTCGGCCGTCAGCGGGATGTAACGCAGCCGGACGCCGGCGTGAATCGTGAAATAGTCGACCCCTTGCTCGGCCTGTTCGATCAGCGTGTCGCGGACGATCTCCCAAGTGAGCTCCTCGGGCCGGCCGTCGACCTTCTCGAGCGCCTGGTACAGGGGCACGGTGCCGATCGGCACCGGGGCGTTGCGCAGGATCCATTCGCGGGTCTCGTGGATGTGCTGGCCGGTCGACAGGTCCATCAGGGTGTCGCCGCCCCAGCGCGTCGACCAGACCATCTTTTCGACCTCCTCTTCGATCGACGAGGTGACCGCGGAATTCCCGATGTTCGTGTTGATCTTCACGCGGAAGTTGCGGCCGATGATCATCGGTTCGAGCTCCGGATGATTGATGTTGGCCGGGATGATCGCACGGCCGGCGGCGACCTCGGCGCGGACGAATTCGGCGGTGATGGTCTCCGGGATCCGTGCCCCGAAGGCCTGGCCGGGGTGTTGCCGCAACAGCCGTCGGTAGCGGGGATCCTGGCGCAGTTCCGCGAGACGCATCGTCTCGCGGATCGCGACGAACTCCATCTCCGGCGTGATGAGGCCGCGGCGCGCATAGTGCATCTGCGTGACATTGCTCCCGGCCTTGGCGCGTCGCGGCGGCCGGATGTGCGCGAAGCGCAGGTGGGCAAGCGCCGGATCCTGCTGGCGGCTCTGGCCGAAGCGGGACGTCGGGCCGGGCAGGGGCACGGTGTCCCCGCGCTCGGCGATCCAAGCCGCGCGCAGCGCCGGTAGGCCGCGCAGGAGGTCGATCGATGCGTGCGGGTCGGTGTAGGGACCGGAGGTGTCATAGACGAAGATCGGCGGATTGTCCTCGTGACCGGTCCGGGTCTTGGTCGGGGCTTGGACGATCTCGCGCATCGGCACGCGCAGGTCGGGGCGTGATCCCGGCACATAGACCTTGCGGGAGCCGGGGAAAGGCTGGGTAACCTCGTCCGAGAGTCGGGCCGTGGACTGGACGAAGGCGGCGGCGATGGCGCTCATCTGGTTTCCTCGTTGGATCGGGGGCCTAGGCGTTGTCGCCCCAGGCGACCTCGGCCGGTAGCAGGCTGATTCGCTGTTCTGAGTGACTGGGGGAGGGCCGTGGGCGCCGAATCGGAGGATCGCGCGCTCGCCTGGCCGCGGAACGAGGATCCGATCACGCCCGCCTTTCCTGCGCCGGTATTACCCGGATCAGGTTCCAAGGGTCTCTCTCAGCGCCACGCGGGATCCGTCGCTCGCCCTCGGCGTGGGCACCCCCAGCAGGACTCACAACGGAAGCTAGCGCAAGGGGCCGGGGTTTTCAACCAAAGGGGCGGACGAATCCAGGTGCAAGCGGGCTCGGGTGCATCACAGGAAGCGCAGCGACAGATCGACGGCGGTCACGTCCTTGGTCAGGTCACCGACCGAGATGTCGTCGACGCCGCTCTCGGCGATGGCGCGGATGCTAGCCAGGGTGACGCCGCCGGAGGCCTCGAGCCGCGCGCGGCCGGCGTTCAGGTTGACGGCCTGGCGCAGTTGCGGCAGTGTGAAGTTGTCGAGGAGGACGCGCGGCGCGCCGGCGGCGAGCGCCTCTTCGAGATCGGTGAGCGACTCCACCTCGATCTCGATCGGGACCTGGTACGGCAGCGCCCGGGCCGCCGCGAGGGCCGCGGTGATCGAGCCGGCCGCGCGAATGTGGTTCTCCTTGATCAGGATCGCATCGAATAGACCCAGTCGGTGGTTGTGTCCGCCCCCGCAGAGGACCGCGTACTTCTGCTGGACGCGGAGGCCGGGGAGCGTTTTGCGGGTGTCCAGCAGGCGCACCGGCAGCCCGGCCAGGGCCTCGACATAGCGGCGTACCCGCGTCGCCGTGCCGGACAGGGTCTGCAGGTAGTTCAGCGCCGTGCGCTCGCCGGTCAGCAGCGCGCGGCTCGGCCCCGCCAGCCGGCACAGGGTCTGGCCGGCGGCGACCGACTGGCCGTCGCCGGCCGTCCAGCGGATCTCGATGCGTGGGTCGAGCAGCCGGAAGACGGTCTCGAACCAGGCCCCGCCGCATAGGATCGCCTCGTCGCGGGCGACGACCTCGCCCTGCGAGCGTTGATCGGCCGGGATCAACGCGGCGGTCAGGTCGCCGCGACCGAGATCCTCGTCCAGCGCCAGTCGCACCTGCGCGGCGATTAGCTCGGCCGGCGGCAGGTGACGCTCGCGTCGCTCGGGGTCGATGGTTTCTGTCTGTGCAAAAGGGGGCATGGAGTAAACCTCGGAGGCGTTTGCCTTCAACAAGCGCCGACAGGATCATAACCGGTCTATGCGGCTGTCGGTGCGACACGACGGGCGGGCGACGAGACCAGCGAGGTGGTGCATTGCTTGACTGACATCGCCTACGTCTCGATCGCTTCCCGGACGGCGGCGACGGCACGACACGACGGGCGGGCGACGAGACCAGCGAGGTGGTGCATTGCTTGACTGACATCGCCTACGTCTCGATCGCTTCCCGGACGGCGGCGACGGCACGATCGACGATGATGTCGTCCTGGTGCCCGACGATGACCGCAAGCCCGCTGCGGATCAATTCAGCCAGCTCGTCGACAGCGAGTTCGATCGCCCGGCGCCCGTGTCGGTCGACGAACAACAGCCGTTGCCGGTCGGCGGTCAACCAGATCAGTTTCATTCTGACCTTCCCATCCTCGTCGCGGTCGAGCTGAATCCAGGTGCCGGGGATCAATCTGGGAAGGGGTTCCGGTAATGCCGCCTCGGCCTCAGGTCTGTCCGGTGTGCTTGGGGCACGCTCGTGGCCCGGTTCCGCCGCACTCGCGTCCCGGGCGGGGACCGTGTCGCCGTCGCCGCGCAACGCAGTCATGTGCAGCGCTTGCAGCTCCTTGAACCATCGCGCGATCTTATGCTGGTCCGGCACCTGTGCGGCCAATGCCAGGCGCAGTTGCCGGAGCATCGGCGGGATCGCACGGAGAAGCTCGCGTCGTTCCTCCGCGGTGTACTTCGGGCACACGCTCCACAAGAGTCGACTGCTCATCGCGAGTGCCTCGTTCCAAGCCTCGCTCGTTGGACCATCGCGCAGGTAGATGGCGCGCAGGACTGGTAGCCATCCTTCTTCCAAGAGCGCGGCCAGCGCCTGGGGAACATTGCGGTAGCCTTGCAGTTCCTGGCGGATCGCTATGGTAACGGCCTGTTCCGCGGCGCTATTGTGAGCCTTCACCTCGGCCTTCTGCCGCGCCTTGGTCTCCCAGGTGCGAGCCAACTCGGCCTCGCGTGCCAGATCGGTGGCCAATTCGGCATCGAGTTCCGCGAACAGCGACAGGTCCTGGCCGAAGTCCCCGATGATCCGTTCCACGATCGACTCGATACGACCGAACAGGCTTCGCGCCGAGCGGTCCCCATCGTCGGTCCAGCCGACGGCGGCTTGGGCGAGGTGGTTCAGAAGACAGCGGGCCGGATGCCGAGGGTCATCGAAGAAGGACTTGTCGAGCAATGCCACCTTCAACGTTGGGATTTGCAGCCGGGCGATCAGGACCTTGATCGGATCCGGGAGCATCGGGTCCGACAACAGATGCTCGAACAGCAGAAAGACCAGCTGCAACGTGGTTTCGTCGACCGGTCCCAGTCCGCGATCCGTGGCTCGGCTGCTATCGAGTCCCAAGGCCTGATCGACCCAGAGACGGAGCTGGTCGGTCATCTCGAGGTCGGCGACCGGGTTCCGCTGTAATCGCGTCAGTGCGGCGAGCAGTTCGCCGGTCTCGACGGCGACCTCGAGGCGCCCCGCGGGGACACGGGGGCGTCGTTCCTCGAGCAGATGTCGCAGTGTCGCGAAAGGCACGACGCCGGACGGCGCTGGTGCATCAGGCTTGGGCCGGGAGGTTTCCCCGGGGCGGGATCGAGTCGGGCCTGGCCGACCAGACAGGGCGCGTCCGAGCCCCCTGTGCTCGCCTCCGGGGGTTCGAGCCAGACAGTCGCGATAAGGTTGGGCGAGTCGCTCCATGACCTGGGTGCCGAACAGCTTGTACAGGTCCAGTTTGACGAGCGGATCGATACCGGTGAGCTCCGCCAGCGACCGCCGCAAGGCCGCGCCGATCACCGCCGGGCCGATAGGATTGACCGTCAAGGGCAGGGTCTTGCGGTTCAAGGGTTCGGCGAGCCCAGCGCTCAGCGCCTGCAACAGGTCGCGGTAGCGATCTTCCGCTTCCGCGACCAGCTTCTGGATCGCGAGCGTTTCCTCGAGTTCGGCGATGCCGATCAAGCTCATGTCGTCTGGCTCGGGACCAAGTTCAGCAGCTGGCCAAGATCGGCCGCGGGCCAGCCGCTCGGCGTGCCGGTTCAAGCTATCGCGAAAGGCGTCACGACAGGTGTCACGGTATCGGCGGACCAGCCGCATCGCTTGAAGGTAGCTGCTGGCCTGATGATTGGTGGCGGCTCGGTCGGCCAGTTCGGACAGGGTGTCGCCCAGCCGGTCGAGGAAACCATCGAACAGCCCCATTAGATCACGATAGAAACCATCGGTGGACCGCTCCATGCGCCACGCGCCAGAGGCATGCAACCGCCCGCTTGACGTCGGGTCGTTCATGAACCGGGACCTACTCCGTCTCGATCATCGATCTGCCCACCCTGTCGCGCATTCGTCGGATGCCCCAATGGCCGTTCGCTCGGCCAAGCGTCGAAAGACAGGCCGCTCGCGCATCCGGTGGAACGGCCCGCCATGCGCTACCGGCGAATCCCAGCGGCGACCAGCGGGGATTGCAGCCAGGCGGTAAACACTCGACAATCGCGAGGCCATGGAGGCGGCCTCGCCTGGGATTTTCCGTCGTCCAGCGATCTCTGGAATACGGCAATGATAGGTCGCGCCGGACCGCTCGACCAAATTTCGCCGACCGACCGGATTTGACGACCATGAACCCGACAGCGTTCCGCGGTCCCCTGAACGATGGCTGGCTACCCGACGCCGAACCCCGACCCTCGCCGAACCAAGACGCCCGTCCCGTCGGCCAATCCATCGACCTGCTGGTGATTCATAACATCAGCTTGCCGCCAGGCCACTTCGGTGGTCCCTGGATCGACGACCTGTTCCTGAATCGGCTGGATCCCTCGGTGCACCCGTTCTTTCGCCAAATCGCGAACCGACGGGTCTCGGCTCATCTGCTGATCCGGCGGGATGGCGCCCTGATCCAATACGTCGGCTTGTGGCAGCGGGCCTGGCACGCCGGGGAATCCCTGTTCGCCGGTCGCCGGGCCTGCAACGATTTTTCGATCGGCATCGAGCTGGAGGGGACCGATGAGGTCCCCTACACGGCGGCCCAGTACAGGGTGCTGGTCGGCACGATCCGCCAGATCCTCGCCTGCTGTCCGCGCATCGACTGGGGTCGGATCGTCGGCCACAGCGATATAGCTCCGGGTCGCAAGACCGATCCGGGGCCCTCCTTCGACTGGGCGCGGTTGCGTCGGCAGTTGGCTATTGAGCCCGGATCGTGATGCTTTCCAGTCCGTGGCGATTCAACAGGTCGCGGATCTGATTGGCCTGATCGCGTCCGGCGACGGGCCCGGTGCGCACCCGGTGATAGGTGTCCTGGTTGTTGATCGTTACCGTTTGTATATGGGTCTGGATGCCGAGTGCCGCAAGACGCTCCCGAAGCCGCTCGGCGTCGGCCGGGCGTCGAAAGGAGGCCACCTGCAGCAGGTAGCTTTCCGCGGTCGGTGACGCCGGAGCCGGCGCCGGGTCTTGCGTCGCGGTGGGTGGGGTTGTCGGCGTCTCCTGCACCGTCAAGGGCTGTGGCCGAGGCGGAAGGGCCGGCGGCGGGGTCGCCGCGGACATGGCCTCGTTCGGGACGACGACCTCGATCTCGGGCAGGATGTCCCAGAAATGGAAACTCGGCGGTGTGGTTTGCGCGGTCTGGGGTGGCGGCCCATCTTCGCTGCCCGGAGGCTGGGTCTTCGCGGTCCAGACCAGACCGACGCTCGCGGCGCCGATCAGGCCGCCGAACATGAACCAAAAGAAACAGGGTCGTGGCTCGCGGCGTTTCACGGTCAGGGATCTTGGTGCGCCGCGCCGGTAATCGATGGTCATGTCACATCGCCTCGGGGGCCGAAACACCTAGCAATTCCAAACCGTTGCGCAGCACTTGCCGGGTGGCCAGGATCAGTTTGATCCGTGCATCGCGCAATGGCTCGTCATCGACCAGGAATTGATGGGCGTTGTAGTAGGCGTGGAACTCATTGGCGAGCTCGCGCAGGAAATGCGTGATCTGGTGTGGCTCGGCGGCGACCGCGGCACCCTCGACGACCTCGGGATAGCGCGACAGCAAGCGCAGCAGCGCCTGTTCCTGTGGTTCGGTGAGCCGGTCCAGGTTGCGCTCGCCGGGGGTCGGGTCGATCGGTATCGCGCGCTCGGCGGCCTGCCGCAGCACGCTGCAGACGCGTGCATGCGCATACTGCACATAGTAGACCGGGTTGTCGGCCGATTGGGATTTCGCCAGGTCCAGATCGAAGTCGAGGTGTTGCTCGCAGCGGCGCATCACGTAGAAGAAGCGAGCGGCATCGCGTCCGACCTCCTTGCGCAGTTCGCGGAGCGTGACGAACTGACCGGACCGCGTCGACATCTGCACCTTCTCGCCTTGCCGGTAGAGGATCGCAAACTGCACGAGCAGCACATCGAGCCGGCTCGGGTCGTCGCCGAGCGCGCTCAGGGCCGCCTTGACCCGCGGCACATAGCCATGGTGGTCGGCCCCCCAGATGTCGATGACCCGCGCGAAGCCCCGTTCCAGTTTGTCCATGTGATAGGCGATGTCCGACGCGAAGTAGGTCGGCTGCCCGTTCTCGCGCACGACGACCCGGTCCTTCTCGTCGCCGAAGGCCGTCGAGCGGAACCAGAGCGCGCCATCCCGCTCGTAGACATGGCCATTGCTCCGGAGCCGCTCGATCGCGCGCTGAACGGCACCGCTCTCGACCAGTGACCGTTCCGAATACCATTCCTGATAGTCGACGCCGAACAACGACAGGTCATCGCGGATGTCGTCGAGGATCGTATTCAGCGCGAGCTCGAAGACATAGCGGTAGCGATGGTCGCCGAGCCCCTGCTTGGCGCACAGGATCAGCGCATCGATGTGCGCCTCCTTGTCGCCGCCATCCGGCTCGTCGCTCGGTATACCGCGAAAGAGCGCCGCGGCATCCTGGCGGTACGCATCGCCGTGTTCGCGATGCAGCGCAGCGGCGATATCCCAGACATAGTCGCCCTTGTAGCCATTGCTCGGAAAGTCCAGGGTCTCGCCGCAGAGCTCGAGGTAACGCAGCCAGACCGATGTCGCCAGGATGTCCATCTGGCGGCCGGCATCGTTGACATAGTATTCGCGGTGTACGTCGAAGCCGACCGCCGCCAGGAGATCCGCGACCACGGCGCCATAGGCGGCGCCGCGGCCGTGGCCCACGTGCAGGGGACCGGTCGGGTTCGCAGACACGAATTCCACTTGCACGCGCTGGCCGGCGCCGAGCTGGCTGCGTCCATAAGCGGGTCCGGCGGCCAGCACGGTCGGCACGATCCTGCGGTAGGCATGCGCGGCGAGATGGAAGTTGATGAAACCCGGACCGGCGATCTCGACGCGGGCGACCCCCGGCGTTTCGGGCAACGCGGCCACGAGTCGCTCGGCTAGCGCGCGCGGTTGCATGCGTGCGATCTTTGCCAATCCCAACGCGGAGTTGGTTGCGTACTCACCGTGGCTCGGGTCCCTGGTCCGGTCCACTTGCGGCGTCGGAAGCTCCGACGCGGGCAGGGTCCCGTCCTCGACCAGCCGCCGAAGCGCGTGGGTCAGGTGATCCTGGATCTGTTTCTTCATGGATACCGTTATCGAGCGGTGCGGAACTTAGGGGGAGTTCGAAGAAGGGCCATCCGGGCAATCTTCGCGACGCAAAACGACAATGCGGTTTCCGCATTGCTTCATGTTCGGTCGCCGAGGTGACCGAACATGGCGGGGCATCCGCACCCCCTGGGACACGCTGGATCGGTCAGCATGGTTCCAGGAGGTCTCAGCCGCGTCGGCCGAGCATGGATTCAACCACCGGCACAGCATACCGTAAAGCCGCGCTGCCTGTCGGCCTCGGATCGCGCCCGTTGCCACCAGATCATGATCGCACGGCTACTTTTCTCGCCATAGGGTTCGGTAGAGGTCGTGCCGCCGGTCACGCAGGTTCTGAACGGTCCCCGAGTTGCGCGCCAAACGCAGCGATTCGAGACGCAGGTCGGCGAAGGCGACGGTCTCGACGTTCGGCGTCGTGTCGGCTGCGATGCCATCACGGGCGAACGGGAAGTCGCACGGGGTCAGGATGCAGCTTTGCGCATACTGGATGTCCATGTTGTGCACGTTCGGCAGGTTGCCGACATTGCCGGACATGGCGACGTAACACTGATTTTCGACGGCGCGGGCCTGGGCGCAGTAGCGCACGCGCAGGTACGATTGACGTTCGTCGGTGCAGAATGGCACGAAGATGATGTTGGTTCCCTGGTCGGCGAGATGACGCGCGAGTTCCGGGAACTCGGCGTCGTAGCAGATCAATACCCCGATCGGACCACAGTCGGTGTCGATCGCTTGCAGCGTGTTGCCGCCTTCGATGTTCCACCAGTAGATCTCATTCGGGGTCGGATGGATCTTCGGCTGTTCGAAGATTTCTCCTCCACGCAGGCAGACATAGCTGATGTTCTCGACCCGGCCGTTGGGCATGCGCGTCGGATGGGATCCGCCGATGATATTGATGTTGTGTCGGATCGCCATCTCGCGCAGCGATTCCTTGAGGGGGTCCGTGTACTGAGTCAGGGCCTCGATCGACTCCGCCGGGGTCAACTCCTGATCCTGCATGGACAGGAGCTGCAGCGAGAAGAGCTCCGGGAAGACCACGAAATCGGCGCGGTACTCCGAGGTGACGTCGACGAAATAGCGCACCAGGTTCGTGAACTCGGCGAACGAGCGCACCCGCCGCTGCATGTACTGGACGGTGGCGATCCGTACCGTATCAGGGAGGCGCCCTCCATAGCTGCGGGCACGGCGTTCCTCGGCGTCGTCGAGGGCATTCGGATTGCGCCACAGCAGGTGCACACCGTAGCCGAGCGAGTCCTTGTCTTCCGGAAGATAGTCGGGCAGCAACCCGAGGACCTCGAAGCCGTTGCGCAGTTGAAAGCTCAAGACCGGGTCGCGTTGGCGGTTGCTCTTGACCTCCTCGAGGTAGGCATCAGGGGTCCCGAAGCGGTTCTTCCGCCGCGCCAGGGTCGGCAGCCGTCCGCCGAAGACGATGCCCTTCAGCCGCCATGCCTGGGCCAGCTTGCGCCGCTCGTCGTAGAGCCGTTGACCGATGCGCAGGCCCCGGTAGGCCGGGTCGACGCATACCTCCATGCCGTACAGGTACTCGCCTTCCGGGTCGTGTCGGGAGGCGTAGCCGCCCCCGGTGATCTCGCTCCAGGTATGCGGTTTCAGTGCGAGCTCAGGTCCAATCTGGAAGGTGGCGCAATAGCCGACCACCGCGCCCTCGTATTCGGCGACGAACTGCCCCTCGGGAAAGTTGTGGATCTGACCGCGCAAGACACTGGTCGAATAGGTGCCCAAGCCGCTATCGGCATAGACACGGGTGACCAGGTCGCGGATGGCTGGGATGTCCTTGACGCGGGCGTTGCGCACGAGGAGCTGCGGCTTACTGGTCTTCTTACTGCTCGGCATGCGGTGCGTTCTCCGTTCGGGGATGGGTGCGCGATTCGGTTTGGGCCCTTGCGTGCTCGCTTGGGTGCCAGGGGGCAAGCCTGGCCAGGGGGTCGGTCTCCTGTCAAGCCTTGCCCCGTTGCGCACGCGCCCGCGACCAAGAGTAGGATGTAGCCTGGTTGAAGACCAACCGATCCAGTCGACGAAGAAGGAGGGTAGCTCATGAAGGCGATCCTGATGCGTGAGCCGGGTGCCGCGGGGTGCCTGGCCTACGATGAGGTGTCATTACCGACGATCGACGCCCCGAGCGAGATCCTGGTGCGGTTGCGTGCGGCCGGCGTCAATCCGATCGACACCAAATTGCGCGCCCGCGGTGTCTTGGTGCCCGATGGGCTGCCGGCGATACTCGGATGCGATGGCGCGGGCGTCGTCGAAGCCGTTGGTCGCGATGTGACCCGCTTCAAGCCCGGGGATGAGGTCTGGTTCTGTCACGGTGGCCTCGGCGGACTCACTGGTAACTATGCGGAGTACATCGTCGTCGACGCGACGATCGCGCAGCCCAAGCCCCGCTCGATCGGCTTCGTCGAGAGTGCCGCCGCTCCGCTGGTCCTGATCACCGCCTGGGAAGCCCTGTATGATCGCGCCCGGCTCGGCGAAGGCCAGACGGTGCTGATCCACGCCGGTGCCGGTGGCGTCGGCCATGTCGCGATTCAGTTGGCCAGGTTGGCCGGTGCCCGGGTCTGTGCCACGGTCAGCAGCCCGGAAAAGGCCGCCTTCGTGCACGATCTGGGCGCCGAGTGCGCGATCAATTACCGCGACGAGGACGTCACCGAGATGATCATGAGTTGGACCGAGGGGCGCGGGGTCGATGTCGCCTTGGATACGGTCGGCCCGGCCGTATTTCGCCGGACGATCCCGGCCATGGCCCATTATGGCGACCTGATCTCGATTCTCGATCCCGGACCCGATCTCGATCTTCACGAGGCCCGCCAACGCAATCTTCGGATCAGCCTAGAACTGATGCTGACGCCGATGCTGCAACCGCTGCCGCAGGCTCGTGCACATCAATGCGAGATCCTGCGGCGGTGCGGCGAGTTGATCGACCGTAATCAGTTGCGCATCCATGTCTCCGAGACCTTCCCGTTGAGCGAAGCGGCCGCGGCGCACCGGGCGATCGAGGCCGGGCACACGCAAGGCAAGCTGGTCTTGACCATGGACCATGAATGAACCAGATCAGGCGGGACGACGGCGTGTCGCCATTCTGTCGGATACGCACGGCGACCTGGATGATCGGGTCGCCGATCTGGTCAGCGAATGCGATCTCGCAGTCCACGGTGGCGACATCGGTGGGCTTTCGGTGCTCGCGCGGTTGACGCCGCGCGGTGGGCGGGTCATCGCCGTGCGCGGCAACAACGACCAGCCGCGGCACTGGCCGGTCGACGAACGGCAGATCCTCGATTGCTTGCCGGAGATCGCCGACGTGGTGCTGCCGGGTGGACAGCTGATCTTGATCCATGGTCACCAGTATCCGGCCTTCCGGCGTCACGCGATGCTGCGGCGTCGTTTCCCGCAGGCCCGGGCAGTCGTGTATGGCCACAGCCATCATCTGAGCATCGATCGGGACCAGGCGCCCTGGATCTTGAATCCCGGTGCGGCGGGTCGCGTGCGCACGCACGGTGGCGCGTCCTGCCTGATCCTGACCGCGACCGAAACCGATTGGTCATTGGTCGTGCATCGTTTCGCGTTGACCCCGCGGCGGCGTCCGAGGCCGCGCCGAGGTCTCGACCAGTCGGCCGCGGCACCCTGACGGAGCCTCGGCAAGCTTGTGGCGACCGTTGAAAAACCGGCCGCCACGACTATGCTTACGGGTAGGATCGAGTGAACCGAAAAGGAGGATCATCATGAAGACCAAACGCACCGAGATGGCGGCAACCGATCCTCATCGGGAGATGCATCTTCTTGGTGAGATGGACCGCCTGTTCGAGAACTTCTTCCCCCGCGGCTGGATGCGTCCATGGCGTCGCGGGTGGCCGGAATGGACCATGGAGATGGCACCGTTCACGATGACGGCTCCGCGTGTCGACGTCATCGATCGCGAGTCCGACATCCTGGTCCGGGCCGAGGTGCCGGGCGTCGACCGCAAGGACATCGAGGTCGATCTATCCGGTCAGACGCTGACGATCCGCGGCGAGCGGCGTCGCGAGGAGAAGCGGGAGCGCGACGACTACCTGTATGAGGAGATCGCGCACGGGACTTTCAGTCGCGTGATTCACCTGCCGCAAGACGTCTTGGCCGATGAGGTCAAGGCCGAGTTCCGCGACGGGGTTCTCGAGATTCGTCTGCCGAAGGTCACGGCGACCGAGCGCAAGCGGATCGAGATCGTCTAGCGATCAAGAGGGTATTGTCCGCTGAGGATCGGATCAGGAGACAGGTCCGAGACGACGGCACAGCAATCCACACCCCGCAAGCGGGGACAGGCGCCGCGCAGGCGCTCTCGTGGGGCCGGTCTAGAAGACCGGCCTCGCCTTTCGACGTCGATCCAGGTTTCCCTCCCCCAACGGGATTCGCTCGGAGGTGTTGGCGATGCATTCGATCCCATGGCTGATCCTGACCATTGCGCTCGGCCTGGCCTCGTGCGACAGCGATGCCCTGACGGGACCCGTCTCGCCGACCGGCGATGTGCCGGAGGCGACCGGGTGGCGCGCTGAGACCCTGATCGAAGGGTTGGAACACCCATGGGCGATCGACTGGTTGCCAGACGGGACGGCCCTCGTCACCGAGCGGCCGGGACGGCTGCGGGTCATCCGTGATGGACGGCTCGTGGAGGAGCCGGTCGGCGGTTTGCCAGAGATCCTGGCCCATGGCCAGGGCGGCCTGCTCGACCTGTCACTGCATCCAGATTTCGCCAGGAATCGTCTGGTCTATTTCACCTACGCGACGGGAACGCAGCAGGCCAACCGCACCGCGCTCGGCCGAGGCCGGTTCGATGACCAACGCCTGACGTCGGTCGAGGTCCTGTTCGAGGTTGCCGATGACAAGTCGGGCGGACAGCACTTTGGGGCCCGTATCCTGTGGTTGCCCGACCAGAGCCTGTTGCTGACTATCGGCGACGGCGGTAATCCGCCGATTTCCCACGCCGGCACCGATATCCGCGAGCAGGCACAGCACCTCGGTACCCATTTCGGCAAGATCCTGCGGTTGACCGACGAGGGCCGCGCGCATCCGGATAACCCATTCATCGACGACGCGAGTGCGCGCGCCGAGATCTGGAGCCTGGGTCACCGCAATATACAAGGGCTGGCCCGTGACTCAACGACTGGCCGCATCTGGGCCAACGAACATGGTCCGCGCGGTGGCGACGAACTGAATCTGATCGAACGCGGCGCGAATTACGGTTGGCCGCGGGTGACCTATGGGCGCGAATACTGGGGGCCGAGAGTCAGCGACAAGACCACGGCACCGGGGATGCGCGACCCGAAGGTCGTCTGGACGCCTTCCAAGGCCCCGAGCGGTTTGGCCTTCTACACCGGCGAGGTCTTCCCGGCCTGGCAGGGCAACCTGTTCAGCGGCGCGCTCGTCTTTCAAGAGGTGCGGCGCATCACACTCGACGGCGAACGGGTCGTTGGCGAGGACAAATTATCGATCGGTCAGCGGGTGCGCGATGTGCGCCAAGGGCCCGATGGTTACTTGTATATCCTCACGGACGCTCCACGCGGCCGTTTGTTGCGGATCGTGCCGGACTGATGCCTTCGGTTCTCCACTCGCGACTGAGGCCTTGGTAAAGGTCGTGTAGTCGCGCGACTTGATCGGCCAGTCGCGCCGGATCGCCGCTGTTATCGATCAGATCATCGGCTTGCGCGAGGCGCGTCGAACGCGTGACCTGCGCGGCCATGACGCGTTCGATCTCGTCTTCGGCCATCCCGCTGCGGGCCTTGACCCGCTCGATTCGAAGTGCCTTCGGGGCATCGACGACGAGGATTCGGTCAGCCAGGTCTTGCTGGCCGGTCTCGAGCAGCAAGGGGATGACCAGAATCGCGTAGGGTGCGTTCACCGAGGCGAGCCAGGAGCGGATCGCGGCGCCGATGCGTGGATGCAGAATGGCTTCGAGCCGCTGGCGTGCCGCCTGGTCACGGAAGACCAGGTGACGCAATGCGGCGCGGTCGAGTGCCCCGTCCTGGTTCAGCACCGAGGGTCCAAAGACCGCGACGATGTCGGTCGTCGCCGGTTCACCAGGCGCCGTCAGAGTATGGGCCAATCGATCGGCGTCGATGATCGGCACGCCGTACGCGGCGAACAGGTCCGCGACCGTCGATTTGCCGCTGCCGATGCCGCCAGTCAGCGCGATGCGCAGCATCTCAGCCGAGTCCGCTCCAACTCAGATAGAAGTGGTTGATCGAGTCACCCCAGATCAGGCTGATCCAGCCGGCGCCTGCGAGATAGGGTCCGAATGGGATGGGGATCTCGCGATCGTGGCCACGGGTCAAGACCAGCAGGAGCCCGACGATGGCTCCGGTGACGGCCGCTAACAGGATGATTTGCGGCAAATATTGCCAACCGAGCCAGGCCCCGAGCAGGGCGAACAATTTGAAATCGCCGAACCCCATGCCTTCCTTGCCCGTCACCAGGCGGAAGATCTGAAAGACCGACCAGAGGCTGGCATAGCCGATGGCCGCACCGAGGATCGCCGCCTGGCTGTCTGCGAACAGGCCGGCAAGGCTGACCAGCAACCCGAGCCAGAGCAGCGGCAAGGTGATGTTGTCGGGTAACAATTGGGTATCCAGATCGATCACGGTGAGTGCGATCAGTCCCCAGGTCAACACCAGCGCCGCGGCCGCCGTCCAGTCCAGACCGAAATGCCATACGACGACGATCGACAGGATGGCTGTCAAACCCTCGATGATCGGATAACGCCAGCCGATGGGGTGGCCGCAAGCGGAGCAGCGGCCGCGCAAGGCCAAGAAGCTCAGGACCGGGATGTTCTCGAAGAAGCGGATCCGGTGTCCGCAGTGCGGACAGGTCGATGGTGGGGCACTGAGCGTGACCGGATCAGCGACCGTCGGCGTTTCCCCGCGCAATTCGGCGCAATCACGCTGCCACTCCTGCTGCAGGATTCGCGGCACGCGCAGGATCACGACGTTCAGGAAACTGCCAACGATGAGCCCAAGGACGCCGGCGCTAGCCACCAGGAGTGGGAGCTCGTCGCGGAGAAGGTCGATCCAAGCCATCGGGGATCCTCGTTAAGGCCGGGGCAGAGGCGCGTGTACGGTGGTGCGTAGGTGGTCAGCAGGGTCGACGAGACCGGCCGCGTCACACCACGGCGGCGAGCTTGAAGATGGGCAGGTACATCGCGATCACGAGGCTGCCCACGAGACTGCCGATCACGACCATGATCAGAGGTTCCAGCAGGCTACTCAGCGCATCGACCGCGTTGTCGACCTGCTCCTCGTAGAAATCCGCGACCTTGGCCAGCATTTCCTCGAGCGACCCCGATTCCTCGCCGATCGCGGTCATTTGCACGACCATGTGCGGGAACAGGTCCTGTTGACGCATCGTCAGCTGGAGCGATTGTCCGGTCGCGACGTCATCGCGCATCCGGCGAACGGCTTCGGCATAGACCACGTTTCCGGTGGCTCCGGCAACCGACTCCAAGGCTTCGACCAGCGGCACGCCGGCTGCGAACATCGTCGACAGGGTCCGGGCGTAACGTGCGATGGCGGCCTTGTTGAGGATCGGGCCGATCACCGGGATCTTCAGCGCGATGCGATCGACGATCTCGCGAAACTTGGCCGAGCGCTTGAACGTCTTGCCGATCGCAAAGCCAGCGATGAACAGGCCGATCCCGAGCGCCCACCACCATTCGCGCACGAAATCCGAGATCGCGATGACCAGCAGCGTGAAGGCCGGCAGATCCGCCCCGAAGCTCGAGAAGAGGTCCTTGAACTGCGGGATGACGAACAACATGATCACCGCGGTGATGATCACGGCCACGCCGATGACCGCGGCCGGATAGAACAGGGCCTTCTTGATCTTGCCCTTGATCGACTCGGTCTTCTCCTTGTACACCGCGATCTTGTCCAGCAGCACGTCGAGCACGCCGGCTTGCTCGCCGGCGGCGACCAGATTGCAGACCAGGTCGTCGAAATAGGCCGGATGCTTCCGCAGTGCGACGGCCATGGCCGTGCCGCTTTCGATATCGGCCTTGATCAGGAGCAGGAGGTCCTGCATCGACGGGTTCTCGTGGCCGCGACCGACGATGTCGAAGGCCTGGACCAATGGGACCCCGGCCGCCATCATGGTCGCCAACTGACGCGTGAAAACCGCTAGATCAGCGCTCGTGATCTTGCGCTTGCGCCCGCCGAAAAGCGGCTGCGCTTTCTTGCGGACCTTCAGCGGGTTGACGCCCTGGCGACGTAGCTCGGCCCGGACCATCGCCATGTTGGCGGCGCGTGTCTCGCCCTTGATGCGGGTGCCGCGCCGATCGGTGCCCTCCCAGGCGAAAACGGAAGCCGTCTCGACCTCGGGTCCCTTGTTTTTCGTTTTCCGCAAAGATATCGCTTGGGCCATCGGCGTTATTCCTTGGTCACGCGGTTGATCTCTTCGAGGCTGGTGACGCCGGCCTTGACCTTGTTAAGGCCGGAGCGGCGCAGGTCCGAGACCCCCTCCTGTCGTGCTTGAGCAGCCAAGGCCATCGCGTTGCCACCTTCCATGATGAGTCGGCCGATGGTTTCGGAGACCTGCATCACCTGAAAGATCCCGACGCGGCCCTTGTAACCGCGGGTGCAGCGTTCGCATCCAACGGGACGGTAGATCGGGAAGCCTTCGGCAAGCTCCTCTTCGCGGAAGCCCTCTTTGAGGAGGGCCTCGCGTGGCACATCGTCCGGCGTGCGGCAGTGGACGCAGAGCCGACGGGCGAGTCGCTGCGCCATGATCAGCAGCACCGACGAGGCGATGTTGAAGGGTGCGATTCCCATGTTCGCAAGTCGGGTCAGCGATTGCGGCGCATCATTGGTATGCAGGGTCGACAGGACCAGGTGACCGGTCTGCGCGGCCTTGACCGCGATCTCCGCGGTCTCCAGATCACGAATCTCGCCGACCATGATGATGTCGGGGTCTTGTCGCAGGAAGGATCGCAACGCAGCCGCGAAGGTCAGCCCCGTCTTCGGATTCATGTTGACCTGATTGATGCCCGGCACCAGGATTTCGACCGGGTCTTCGACGGTGCAGATGTTGACCTCGGGCTTGTTCAACAGGTTCAGTGCGGAATACAGGGAGACCGTTTTGCCCGACCCGGTGGGTCCCGTGACCAGGATCATGCCGTAGGGCTTGTCGATGGCCCATAGGAAAGCCTCCTTCTGGTCTGGGTCCATGCCGAGTTCCTCGATACCGACCGACGAGGCCGATGAGTCCAGTATCCGCAACACGACCTTCTCGCCGTACAGCGTCGGCAAGGTGTTGACGCGAAAATCGATGTCGCGATTGCGGCTCAGCTTGAGCTTGATCCGCCCATCCTGTGGTACGCGCCGTTCGGCGATGTTCATCCGCGACATGACCTTGAGGCGCGCCACGAGACGTGCGGCGAGGCTGACCGGTGGGCTCGCGACCTCGCGCAACAGGCCGTCTTGGCGGAAACGAACGCGAAAGCTCTTCTCGTAAGGCTCGAAATGGACGTCGGAGGCCCCTCCGGCAAGCGCGTCGACGAGCATCTTGTTTACGTACCGAACGATCGGGGCGTCATCGATATTGAGGTCGGGCGCTGCCTGTTCCTCGTCGTCGCCGGCGATGTCGAGCGTCGCCAACTCCGAGTCCATGATGTCGGTCATGGTCGTGTCTTGGGCGTCGATCGCCTTCTCGATCGCCGCGGCCAGTTTGTCCTCCTCGACCAGTATGGCCTCGGTAGTCAGCCCGGTATTGAAGCGGATCTCGTCGAGGGCCTGATCGTTGGTTGGGTCCGAGAGCGCGATGAACAACCGATTGCCGCGTCGATAGAGGGGCAGGGAGCGATGCCTTCGAATGAGTTTTTCGTCGACCAGGTTGAGCGGGAGATCCTGGATGTCGACCGCATCGAGGTCGAGCAGCGGAACGCCGAACTCGTGACAGGCGGCGACCGCGATACGGCGGCTGTCGAGGATCTTGTTCGCCACCAGATAATGGACGAAGGGCTCGCGGCGACTCGCCGATTCGGCGTGAGCCGCACGCGCCTCCTCTTCGCTGATCAGCCGGTCACGCACCAATCGCCATGCCAGGCCCGATGGATTGAGAGCAGGTTGTGTAGTAGCCATCCAGGATCCCAAGGTCGATGAACCCCGGTATCCGCGGCCTCCGACACTGGCCGCGATCGAAGCCAACCGTCTGGCTTCGCACGATACCGGTATGAGGGCTCCTCGAAAATTCAGGGAGCCCGCGCGGGGCCGGGATGCCCCGCCATTTTCAGGCGCTCGAGCGACGGAAAATGAAGCAAAGCGGACATCGCATTGTCGGCTTGCGTCTTGAAAAGTTGCCCGGATGGCAATTTTTCAAGGTTCCGATAAGTCTACATGAGTATGGGCCTGTCAGTGATGTGGCATTCGAGACCTGGTTCGCCATTTCGCGAACCGGTCCGGTTCGCCGCGGGACATGATTTCGCTAGCGGGTCGCGCGGGTGATGCCCTGTCACACCAGGTCGAAACGGGCGAATTGCATCGTGAACTGGCCGCGCCCCTGGGTCAGGCTGCGCAGCGCGGTCGTATAGCCCAAGAGCCTCTCTAGCGCCACCTCGCCGCTGATGATCGCGGTTTCGCCCTGAGCCAGCGTCTCTTGTATCAGCGCCTGGCGGGCCTGCAGATCGCCAAGGATCGCCCCGAGGTTGTCGGTGGGAGCCAGGATGTCGACCGCCATCACCGGGTGCAACAGCGCGGGTTTTGCAGCCGCCAACGCCTTTCGTACGGCCTTGTTGGCCGCTGCCGCCACGGCCTCGGTGCTGGAGGATGCACCGAACAGCTCGACCTCGAGGATCTCGACCTCGATATCCTGCACCGGAACGCCTTGCAGGGGGCCGGCCGTTAAGGCCTGATGGACGCCCTCGACGACGGCGGCGCGCTGCGCGGGGGTCGCTTCCGCGCCGTCGGGCCGGATGTGTGGTGTATCGATCAATCGTGTTCCCGCGCCACGCGCCAGCGGTGCGATGCGCACCGCGACGCGGGCGATGCGCTCCGGCACTCGAGGGTCCGGGCTTGGGGGTGGGGCGTAGAGGGCGTCGCCGGAGGCCACGGCGCATACCGTCTCGCGCACCGCGACGGCTGGGAACCCGGCGCGGACGTGCAGATGAAATTCTCGCTCGAGGCGCTCCAGCAGGATCTGCAGATGCAACTCGCCCATGCCTTTGAGGAGGCGTTGTCCGGTCTCGGGATCCTCCTCGATGCGCAAGGTCGGATCTTCTTGAGTCAGTTTATCGAGGACCTCGAGCAGGCGCTCCGGGTCTGTGTCCGGGCCAGGCTCGATGGCGAGGCTCAGCACCGGTTCGCGCGCCTCGATGCGCTCCAATGCAAGTGGATGGCCTGGGCCGCACAGGGTGTCCCCGGTTGTGGCCCTGCGCAGACCCGCAAGGAGCACGATGGCTCCCGGACCGGCCTCGGCGACCTTCGTCTTCTTCCCGGCATCGACATCGAAGATCCTGGCCACCTGTTCCCGCTGTGTCTGGCCGTCCGCCGTCAGGAACTCGAGGGCATCGCCTGGGTGCAGCCGATTGCGGTAGATGCGGGCGAACACATGCCGGCGTCCATCCCACAGCTGGACCTTGAAGGCGAGCGCGACGAAGGTGCCCTGGTCGCCGATCGACACGCTTTCGACCTGGCCATCAGGTCGCCGCGCGAGGGCCGGCGGCCGGTCTGTCGGGGCGGGCAGAAAATCGACGATCCCATCGAGCAGCGGCTGGATCCCGAGGTTGCGCAGGGCGCTTCCGCCGTAGGCCGGGAACAAGCGTCCGGCCAATGTGCCCAACCGCAGGATGCGGCGAAGCTCCGCGGGGTCCGGCTCGGCACCGGCGAGGACCTGATCGGCCAGCCTGTCGTCGAGGTCGGCGACGGTGAGCAGCAGGGCCTCGCGCCAACTCGCCAGCTCGTCCCACAGATCCGCTGGACAGGGTTCGCTGACGACCGACTCGCCCTGGTCACCCGTGAACCTTAGCAGGGTGCGATCGATCAAATGAACGACGGCGGCTTGCCCCGGCGCCGGCACCGTGACCGCGACCGGGTTGACCTTCAGCCGTTTGGCGACATGCTCGAGTGCCTTGGCGAAATCGGCGCCAGGTCGATCCAGCTTGTTGACGAAGAAGATGGCGGGCAGATGGAAGCGGGTGCGTTGTCGCCAGACGGTTTCGGTCTGTGGTTCGACGCCCCGGACTCCGTCGAGGACGAGGATGGCGCCGTCGAGTACGCGCATCGCGCGCTCGACCTCGATGGTAAAATCGACGTGGCCCGGGGTATCGATGATCTGGATAAGATGATCGTGCCAGGGTGCCTTGGTCACCGCCGCGGTGATGGTGATGCCGTGGCGCTGTTCCTCGGCCAGGTAATCCATATGGGCGGTGCCATCATGGACCTCGCCGATCTTGTGCGAGGCGCCCGTGTAGAAGAGGATGCGTTCCGTCAGCGTCGTCTTTCCCGCGTCGACATGGGCGGCAATGCCGATGTTTCGGAGCCGGGCGAGCGTCGCATGCTTGCTCATCGATCAAACCTGTGCGGATAGCTACGATGAACCATAACACGACCTCTGCGTTTTCGATGCCGCGGGTGTGGCTGGCTGCCGCCCTGCTGTTGGCTGGTACCGGCATCGGTGGGACGGGCCATGCGGAGCTCTATCAGCTCCAGCGGGCGACCGATGATGTCGTCGGCGCTGCTTTTTTTGTGAGGAGTCGGAGCGAGGATACCTTGCTGGACATTGCCCGGCTCAACGGCTTCGGCCACGATGACATGCGGAGCGCAAACCCGCGGGTGGACATGTGGGTGCCGGGCGATGGAGCCAACGTGCTGATCCCGAATCGCTTCGTGCTGCCCGACGCGCCGCGCGAGGGCATCGTGCTGAACTTGGCGGAGAAGCGGCTCTATTTCTTCCCCCCGGGCGAGCCAACGAAGGTCCACAGCTTTCCGATCAGCATCGGCCGCGAGGGCCACAATACGCCGGTCGGCCAGTTTCATATCCTTGCCAAGAACGAGAATCCCACTTGGCGACCGCCGGCCTGGATCCGCGAGCAACGGGCGAAGGAGGGGCGGCCGATACCCGAGGTCGTGCCACCAGGCCCCGACAATCCGCTAGGTGACTTTGCGATGCGGTTGAGCGACCCGAGTTACTTGATCCACGGTACCAACCGGCCCTGGGGGCTGGGCATGGAGGTCAGTGCCGGTTGCATCCGCATGTACCCGGAAGACATCGCCCATCTGTTCCCGATGGTCGATCTCAAGACCCAGGTCACGATCGTCGATCAGCCGGTCAAAATCGGTTGGTACGGGGATGAGCTCTATCTCGAAGTGCACAAGAAGGAGGGTGAGTCGATCCGGGATCCGAGGGAGGTGATACCGGCGGCGCTGGCTGGCGACCCGGGCGTGTTCATCGATTGGGGTGCGGTCAGGCGGACCCTCGAGGCTCGAACCGGCCTCCCGAAACTGGTGGGAGGCCGGAATGCATCAGCCAACTGGCATCATTTGGACATGATCTTCTGATACATGCGATCGATGCGTGCCTGGTTGGCGTCGCAGCAGGCCTGAGCGGCGTTGGCCTTGTTCAAGGCGTCCATGGCCATGTCGCGGGCTTGCTGGTCGGTGGCGCAGCCGCCGAGCAACGAGGCACCGAACAGGGCCGTGGCCGTCAGGGCGAGTACCTTGGCTTTAGGGGTCATCGTGAGTTCTCCTTGATGAAAAACGGAGGGGGCCGATAGGCCCGTGTAAGGTATAACACAAGGCGTCGCGATTTGTTGAGTACCACGACGGATTCCTGAGTCGAAGACGCCAGACCCCGGCATTCGTTGCGGGCCGCGCAGGTTATCGGGCATCTCCGATAGCCTGCATTGTGCCACCTTTTAGGGAGCAAAAGCTACGTATCCGATATACCACAAATCGGTCGGCCCGGCTTGGTCGAGCGTGGCGGATCCGGCACAATCTCCGGGCCTGCAATGTCCCTCATCTTACTCACGCCAACCCGCTGAATACGAGCAACCGATGGTCAGACGCTACTACGACCGCGCCGACCGAGAGTCGACGATCAATCCTTTTCGGTGCGAGGGTTTCCTCCGCGATGGCGCGATCCCGCGGCGTGGTGGCGGATCAGTCGCGCTCGATACACTGCCACCATTCCTGCGCGCGCTGCTCGTGACCGATGGCACCGTGACCAAGATCCTCGAGGCCTATTTCTGGGAACCGGTGAATGTCTCGACGCAGCGCCAGGAGTTCGTCACGGCCGAGCAGCCGATCCCGTGGGTGAGCGTGGCCCCTGGCGACCGGGTTCTGGTGCGCGAGGCGCATCTTCGGGGTGCCGATCGCGGCACCCTCTATGCCACGGCCTTCTCGATCATCCGCACCGAATTGATACCGGATACCTTCCGTCAGCGCTTGATCGATCGAGAGATCGGAATCGGCGTCCTGATCCGGGACAGCGGCCTCGAGAGCTATCGTGAGGTCATCGAAGTCGATGTGACGACCGTCACAGATGAGGATATCGACCATGAAGAACTGGGTACGGGTGACTTGTTGGCGCGGACCTATCGGATCATCATCGGCCGTGAACCGGTGATCCTGATCACCGAAGGATTCCCGGTCTCGCGTTACCGGTGACAGAGGGAGCCTCCATCGACTGGTATCGGGGGATGTCGCAACCTTGGTTGCGAAAAGGGTCTGGCAATGCTGAAATCCGGGCGGGTACCGGAAACGCTGGCGCGGGCACTGGTCTCGGGCGGCGGATGCGCTTTCATTCCGTGGCCATGCTCGGCATCTGTGCGTCGCTCGCAAGGCAGTCGCCTCTTTGCGGAGACTTCTCGAATCATGCCTGTCGCGTCCGTCAAGCGCCGTCCGTTCGTCGTCATCGTCGATGACCAAGCCACTGGGCGCCGGATCCTGGAACGCATGGTCCACGGTTCGGCGCCGGAGCTCGATGTGGCCTGTTTCGGCGACCCGCTGTCCGCCATCGAGGCCATCGGTCAGCGCGTCCCGGATCTGATCCTGACCGACTATCTGATGCCCGGTATGGACGGGATTGCTTTCATCCGGCGCATTCGTGCCTTCCACGCCTGTCTCGATGTCCCGATCATCGTGGTCACGATCCTGGAAGGCCAGGACGTCCGGTACCAGGCGCTCGACGCGGGTGCTACCGATTTCCTCCATCGGCCGATCGACGAATACGAATGCCGGGCCCGGTGTCGCAATCTGCTGACACTGCGTCATCAGCAGATGATCATCCGTGACCGGGCGGCCTGGCTCGAGGCGCGAGTCACCGAGGCCACCTCCGAGATCAAGGCGCGTGAGCGCGAAACCCTGTTGCGCTTGGCCAAGGCTGGCGAGTACCGCGACAAGGGGACCGGTGATCATGTGTTGCGCATCGCACGCTATTCGCGTCTGATGGCGGAGGCGCTCGGTCTGACGTCGGAGCACTGTGACGCGATCGAGCTGGCCGCGCCGATGCACGACATCGGCAAGGTCGGGATCCCGGATCAGGTCCTGCTCAAGCCCGGGCGTTTGACGCCTGGCGAGTTCGAGATCATGAAGCGCCATTGCGCGATCGGTTTCGAGATCTTGAAAGACAGTCCGTCGAGCTACCTTCAGCTTGGCGCCACGATCGCGTTGCATCATCACGAACGCTATGATGGTACCGGGTATCCGGGCGCCATCGCGGCGGAAAGGATCCCGCTGGAGGCACGGATCGTCGCCGTGGCCGATGTCTTCGATGCGCTGACGACGGCCCGTCCTTACAAGCAAGCCTGGCCGGTTGATGAGGCGTTGGGCCACCTGGTCGCCGAGTCCGGTGCGCATTTCGACCCCGAGTGCGTCACGGCCTTTTTGTCGGTCACGGAATCGGTCGAGGCCGTCGGACGGGAGCTGGCCGACGAGGGCCTGGCCAACGGAGACCCCGACGCAGCCGGTCCCGGTCCCGAGGAGACGCCGGACCCGAGCGGTCGATGACGCCTCGATACGCGAACGCCACACCGGAGGTTCGACGTCCTCGCTCCTGGCTAGTCCGATTGCAGGAGCGGGCGGATACCGAGCATGAACAGGCGCTGTTGCGCCTCGTGATCGGCTCGGCCGCCTGTCTCTACATGGTCGGCGCGGAACTCTTCGGGGATGCCGGGTGGACGGTCGGTCCGGCCATCGTCGTCGTCGCCGTCGGTTTCATGGCGTCGGCGCTGGCGTTGCTTCTGGGTATCCTGATCTGGCCGTCGCCATCGCCCTTCCGCCGCATCGCTGGGATCCTGCTGGACCTGTCCGCGACCACGGTCGCGATGAGCCTCGCCGGCGAACACGGGGCGCCGTTGCTCGCCGTCTACCTGTGGGTCATCATCGGGAACGGCTTTCGCTTCGGCGTCAGCTATCTCGTCGTGGCTGCCTGCCTGGCGGTCGTGGGCTTCATCGTCGTGATCGCCTTGTCGCCGTTCTGGCACTCGCACCCGTTCCTCGGGATCAGCTACCTGTTGGTCTTGATCCTGATCCCGCCGTATGTGGCGCTCCTGTTGCGGAAGCTGACCGAGGCGGTCGATCGCGCGAACGACGCGAATCGCGCCAAGAGCCAGTTCCTCGCGAAGATGAGCCACGAGTTGCGCACGCCGTTGAATGGCGTCATCGGCGGCAGCGAGTTGCTGATGGACGGCGAACTCGGCTCGGAACAGCGGTCGCTCGCTCGGACCATCAAGACCTCGGCGCAGACGCTGCTCGGCATCATCGAGAACATCCTGGACTTGTCGAGGATCGAGGCTGGGCGGGTGCAGTTGGAGCGGATCGACTTCGATCTGCATCGGCTGCTCGCGGACACGTTGGAGATGGTTCGGCCGCAGGCCCGACGCAAGGGTCTCGCACTGTCGATGCGCATCGATCCACAGCTGCCTTTCCTGTTGCGTGGCGATCCGTTGCATCTTCGCCAGATCCTGATCAACCTGCTGGGTAATGCCGTGAAGTTCACGGAAACGGGCTCGGTGGTGTTGCGGGCCGGATTGGCGGGCGGGATGGAGACGGGAGGCCGGGTGCTGGCCCGCCTCGAGGTCGAAGATACCGGAATCGGAATCGCCGAGACCGACCAAGCAACGATCTTCGACCGTTTTCGCCAGGCTGACAGTTCGATCACGCGCCGCTACGGTGGCTCGGGTTTGGGCACCGCGATCGCGCGGGAGCTGGCACGGCTGATGGGCGGAGAGATCGGTCTTCGCAGCATGCCGGGGCGGGGCTCGCTGTTCTGGGTCGAGGTGCCGCTGGAGGTGCGGGAATCCGTGCTGCCGTCCCCTCCCGAGCCGGGGTTCGGCGGTCTGCGCCTGCTGGTCATCGGGGCCGGCGATCTGACGCGGGCCTTGTCTGGTTATCTGATCGCGTGGGGATTGGAGCATCGCATCGTCCGTTCTCCTATCGAAGCGTGCGCAGAGCTGAATACCGCCTGCTCGCGCGATCGGTCCTACCACTTGGTGCTGGTATGTACTGGCGCGAATCTGCCCGACCCGGCGCGCATCGCGACCGAACTGCGCCTAACCGCGGGGTGCGATGCTGTCGGGCTGGTGTTGGTCGGTGCGCTACGCGTCGACGGTGATATGGAACATTGGCATGCGCAGGGATATTCGAGCGTCGTGCACGACCCGCTGGATAAGAGGCTACTTTTCAACGCGATTCATGCGGCATCGAGTGCCCGCGAGATCCCTGGGAATGTGGTGTCGTTGATCGACCACTATCGTGCCAAGGCGGCTCCGACATCGGCGCATCTGAGGATCTTGGTCGCCGAGGATAACGAAACCAATCGGCTGTTGTTGCGGGGGTTGCTCGAGCGAGTCGGTCATTCGGTGACCTTGTTCGATAACGGTGACGCGGCGCTGGAAGCCTTGGCGAACGGTGCCGATGACTTCGATCTGATGGTCATCGACCACAATATGCCGGGGCGCAGCGGCCTGGATGTCTTCAAGGCCCACCGTTTCATGCGCGCTGGTGCAGCATTGCCGACGATCATCCTGACGGCGGACGCGACTCCCGAGGCCCGGCAGGCCTGTCTGGACGCCGGTGTCACGGCCTTCCTGACCAAGCCGATCGAGTCGGTCAAGCTCCTGGAGCTGATCGCAGCGGTTGGTGCCGCCGGTTGCGGTCGCCAGGATCCAGGGCATCACGCGTCTGGTGTCGCGGCACCGGGGTTGCTGTTGGACGATGACAAGCTGCGAGCGTTGGACCAACTCGCGGCCGACCCCGCGTTCGTTCACGAATTGGTACAGTGTTTCCGGCGCGATGGCGAATCGGCGATCGAGCGTCTGGGCGCTGCGCTGGACGAGCAGGACTACCCGGCCCTGAGGGCGACGATCCATGCCCTGAGAGGCGTTGCGGCGGAGTTCGGGGCATTGCGCGTGTTGGATCTGTGCCGCCAGTTGCAGACCTTGCGCCCCTTCGAGTTGCACAGCGAACGGGCTGCGTCGTTGCTTGCCGCCTTGCGGCTGGCGCAGGGGGAAACCATCAGTCGGCTGGCCGTGCTTTATCACGGCCCGGGCGACTCGAATCAGCCCCCCGGTCTGGCCCTCCCACCGGAGGCGTCTTGAGGGCGCTCGGCTCGAGGCGACGGGACCTTCCATCACCAGGTCGTTTCGCCCGCGTCATGGGCCATGGCCACCGCGCGGCCCCGGCTTTCATCGATGAAACGGGTCGCCCCGAGGGCGATCGCGAACAACAGCACGCAGAACAGGATGGCCGTGTGCAATCCGACCAGCATCTGCAACAGGCCTATGGCCACCAGCCCGAAGACCCCAGCCAACTTCATGGCTAGGCCCCAAAAGCCGAACAGTTCCGCGGAGCGAGACAGAGGGGCGAACAGACCGACCAGCGTGCGAGTGGCCGATTGACAGGACCCAAGGCTCAGGCCGGCGACGCAGCCGACAACGAGGAACAGGTACTGGGCCGGCCAGTCGAGCCCCAAGTGCTCCATCAGGCCGCGACTGATCGCCGGTGTCAAATAGATCAGGGCAATGGCCGTGATCCATAGGATCAATGTGATGCCATAGGTGCGCAGTGCCCCGATCCGATCCTGAATGAAGCCGAAGCCGAGCGCGCCGGCGGCGGCGGTGATCTGGACTAGCACGAACATCAGGGTCCGCACCGATTCGTCCCAGCCGATCACCTGCGCGCCGTAGATGAAGGCGTAGGTGATGATGATGTAGATGCCGCTCATCGAGAAGAAGACGGATACGAACAGGACCGCCAGATCGCGGTGTTCGCGAAGCCGTCCGATCGTCTGGCCGACGCGGGCGAAACCGATGGCCAGGTAGCCGGTGCCGGGTGGCAGCGGCCGCGGGCGTCCGCGCTCGCGCACCCAGACGAAGGTCGGGATGGCCGCGAGCAGGAAGAACACCGCGGCCCAAGGGCCGACCCAGCGGATGCGCTCGAAGTTCTCGGCACTGACCTCGCCGAGGGCGAGCAAGACGAAGATGGCCGACATCAAACCCCCGATGTAACCCAGCGCCCAGCCGAACCCCGAGATCTTGCCCAAGTCTTCCGGCGGTCCCAGGTCCGGTAGGAAGCTTGCGATGAAGGCCTCGCCGATCGAATAGGCAAAGTTGGACAGAATCAGCAGCAGGACGCCGAGCAGCAGGTAACCGGGGGCGACGAAGTAGAGTGCGGCCGTCGTGACGACCGTGACCAGATAACTTGCGAACAGGAAGCGCTTCTTGGTCGCGGTGTAATCCATGATGGCGCCGGCGACCGGCGAACAGACGACGACCAGCAGATAGCCCGTGGCCAGAGCGAGGCTCCACAGCAGATTGCCCAGCCGGTAGTCCGGGGCGTCTCCGACGATGATGCGCGTGAAGAGGTCGCCGAAGACGACGGTGATGATCAGCAACGTGTAAGCCTGGTTGGCGAAATCGAACATCGCCCAACCAAAGATCTCGCGCTTTGGGGCTCGGACACGCGGTGGCATCATTCTCGTCCGGGTCGTCGGCACCGCCACCGGGTGCCGTTACCGTGCAGACAGCGTAACAAGATGCTGCTCATGAGGTCTCCCGACTTCCAGCGCGACAGCGATCGATCGCCGAATTGTACGCTAGGCAGGGGCTGTCTCGCCGCGGATGGCGGAATACACGACGGGGGTAGGGGAGGCGGTTCGAGCGCGATGTCGCGTCGTTGCCGACGCCGCGGAGCCAGGTCACCTCGATGAGGCTTGGGGGATCCTGGCGAGGGACGCGGGGCCTTTGCGCGATCCGCGCGCGCCAGGCGGGCCAAACGAACAAGCCCCGCCGGAGGCGGGGCTTGCTTGGCTTAGCGGGAATGGGATCCGGAGATCACATCATGTCCATGTCGCCCATGCCGCCCATGCCACCCATGCCGCCCGGCATCGCCGGCTTGTCGTCCTTCGGCATCTCGGCGACCATGCACTCGGTCGTGATCATCAGACCCGCGATCGAGGCGGCGTTCTGCAGCGCCGAACGGGTGACCTTGGTCGGATCCAGGATGCCCATCGCAACCAGGTCGCCGTACTCGCCGGTCGCCGCGTTGTAGCCGAAGTTGCCCGAGCCTTCGGCGACCTTGCGCAGCACGACGGAGCCTTCTTCGCCGGCGTTGGCGACGATTTGACGCAGCGGCTCCTCGAGCGCGCGCCGCGCGATGGCGATACCGACGTCCTGGTCGTGGTTGATGCCCGTCAGGTCCTTGATCGCGGACAGCGCCCGCACGAGTGCGACACCGCCGCCGGGCACGATGCCCTCCTCGACGGCCGCGCGGGTCGCATGCAGCGCGTCCTCGACGCGCGCCTTCTTTTCCTTCATCTCGACCTCGGTCGCGGCACCGACCTTGATCACGGCGACACCGCCGGCGAGCTTGGCCAGCCGCTCCTGCAGCTTCTCGCGGTCGTAATCGGAGGTCGTGTCCTCGACCTGCTGGCGGATCTGCTCGCAGCGGGCCTTGATGTCGCTCTCGGACCCGGCCCCGTCGATGATGGTAGTCTCGTCCTTGGTGATCTGGACCTTCTTCGCGTTGCCGAGCTCGTTCAGCGTGGCCTTCTCGAGCGACAGGCCGACTTCCTCGGCGATCACGGTGGCGCCGGTCAGGATCGCGATGTCCTGCAGCATGGCCTTGCGGCGGTCACCGAAGCCCGGGGCCTTGACGGCGCAGACCTTGATGATGCCGCGGATCGTGTTGACGACCAGCGTGGCCAGGGCCTCGCCCTCGACGTCTTCGGCGACGATCAGCAGTGGCTTGCCGGCCTTGGCGACGGCCTCGAGCACAGGAAGCAGATCGCGGATGTTCGAGATCTTCTTGTCGTGCAGCAGGATGAAGGGGTCTTCGAGCTCGGCGCTCTGGTTCTGCTGGTTGTTGATGAAGTAGGGCGACAGATAGCCACGATCGAACTGCATCCCCTCGACGACATCCAGCTCGTTGTGCAGCGAGGTCCCTTCCTCGACGGTGATGACGCCTTCCTTGCCGACCTTTTCCATCGCCTGCGCGATGATCTCGCCGATCGACTCGTCGGAGTTCGCCGAGATGGTGCCGACCTGGGCAATCGACTTGTTCTCGGTGCAAGGCTTCGACATGCTCTTGAGTTCGTCGACGATCCCGATGACCGCCTTGTCGATGCCGCGCTTCAGATCCATCGGATTCATGCCGGCGGCAACGGCCTTCAGGCCCTCGCGGACCATGGCCTGGGCCAGCACGGTCGCGGTCGTGGTGCCGTCGCCGGCGATGTCGGAGGTCTTGGACGCGACTTCCTTGACCATCTGCGCGCCCATGTTCTCGAACTTGTCCTTGAGCTCGATCTCCTTGGCGACGGAGACGCCATCCTTGGTCACGGTCGGAGCGCCAAAGCTCTTCTCCAGAATCACGTTGCGACCTTTGGGGCCGAGCGTGATCTTGACGGCGTTGGCGAGGACGTTGACCCCGTGCAACATGCGGTTACGGGCGTCATCACTGAAACGGACGTCTTTTGCACTCATTGTCTTGAATCCTGTTGCGAAGTGGTTGAATCGGTTCGTGGGAGGCGGGAGCTGCGGTGGGCCGTCAGCCCTCGATCACGCCCATGATGTCTTCCTCGCGCATGACGAGGAAATCCTTGCCGCTCAGCTTCACTTCGGTACCCGAGTACTTGCCGAACAGCACCCGGTCGCCGACCTTGACATCGAGCGGGCGGGTCTCGCCGTTGTCGAGCAGCTTGCCGCGGCCGACCGCGATGACCTCACCCTGGATCGGCTTCTCGGTTGCCGTATCGGGAATCACGATACCACCAGCCGTTGTACGTTCCTCCTCCATGCGGCGGACGACGACGCGATCGTGCAAGGGACGGATATTCATCGGACGTTTCTCCTCGTGCGGTTGAACATTGAAGCGCCCATCAACCCGGTGCCGGGTTGTTAGCACTCGTCTAATGTGAGCGCTAATAATAGGCGTGTCGGCCGCCGTGTCAAGCGGTCACGGGAGGATTTTTGCCCTGTGGATGTCAGTCCTTTTCGCGTCGGTAGTCGCCGTCGATGACCCGCGGACCCTCATCGCGATCCATCGAGCGTGGGTCGCGCGGGTCGACCGACCGTATCGGGATGATCTGCACATAGCGGTTGATGACGAGCCGTCGCAGCGGCGGGACGAGCAGTGCGAAGCCGATGGCGTCGGTGATGAAGCCCGGGAACAGCAGCAACAAGCCCGCGAACAACAACAAGGCGCCATCGAACATGTCGAGTGCCGGGAGCTCCTCCCGAGCCATTTGCTGCTGAACGCGGCGCAAGACGGTGAAGCCTTGCTGCCGCACGAGCAGGGTACCGATGACGGCTGTCAGGATCGCGAGCAGGATGGTCGTCAAGGGGCCGATCGCGCTGCCGACCTTGAGCAGGACGTAAAGCTCGGCGAGCGGGGCCGCGATGAAAAGGATGATGATAACGGGTAGCACTGTGTTCGGCCTCTCCGGTGATTGGGGTGGATCGACAGGGCGGCGCGGCCGCGTGGTGCCGATGTGTCGGGTGTCTCGATCTTGGATCGGCGCCGGCTCCGAAGGTGCGAGGTTCGAATCCGGGCTTGTCCGAGCGCTGATGGACGCGGGCCTTGCCGGGCCTCCTGGGTCACGCCTGCCAACGCGCATCCGAGGAATCGGAAGGTCCTATCGGTGGCGGGTCGCGGCCATTCGGGTGAATGCCAAGCAGGTATTCGCTACTCTATGTCGACTCGAACCCGATGCCACCCTGGCCACCTGGGTAGAAAATACCATGACCAACGACGATCTTTTGTTGACCTTGTGCACCTGCCCCGATCGGGAAAGCGCGCAACGCCTGGCCACGACCCTGGTCGAGGCGCGTCTCGCCGCGTGCGTCAACATCTTGCCAGGTGCCCTGTCCGTCTTCAGCTGGGAGGGCCGGACCGAGCAGGTCGATGAGGTGCTGCTGATGATCAAGACCGGCTCGGCGCAGTTCGACGAGCTCCAACGGCGCGTGACCCAATTGCATCCTTACGAGGTGCCCGAGATCATCGCGATCCCGATCGCCGACGGTCTGCCCGCGTACCTCGATTGGCTTCGCGCCTGCACCCGGTCCAAGCCATGAAGCGCCTTGGTCTCGCCGTCCTGCTGTGGTCGGTCGTCGCGCTGGCCCTGGCTAGCGACGACTTCTTGCATCCCGATCAAGCCTTCCGTCTCGCCGGGCAGGCCGCCGGCGCGGATGCCGTCACGCTGAACTGGGATATCGCCGACGGCTACTATCTCTACCAGAGCAAGCTCGCCTTTCGCAGCGTCACCGACGGGATCGAGGTCGGCGAGGTCGATCTGCCGCCGGCCGAGGTCACCTGGGATGAGTTCTTCGGCGATGTCTCGATCTATCGCGACCGGCTCATCGTCGAGGTGCCCGTCCTACGTCGAGACGAGTCCGGCGATCGCGTCGCGTTGGAGGTCACCTATCAGGGTTGCGCCGAGGCGGGTCTCTGTTACCCACCGCAGCGCCAGACACTCGAGATCGCGCTGAGGCCGACGGGCGACGCTCGGGCCGAAGAGCAAGCGTCCCCCGAGGTGTCGAGCGCCCCACTTTCGTCGCTTCGTGATCGGGCGTCCGCGGCGCTCGCGCGCCTGACCGGGGCGCGCCTCGCCGACGAGTTGCTGCCCGTCGACGAAGCCTTTCGTTTCGCCGCAGCGGTCGTGGAACCGGATCTGCTGCGTGCGACCTGGGACATTGCCCCCGGGACCTCGCTTTACCAGGCAGGTTTGGCGCTCTCGCTCGAAGGACCGCCGGAGGTCGGGCTCGGGGCGATCGAATGGCCCCGCGCCGAGGTCGAAAAGGACACCGTTCTACCCGACGGTGGTATCGGTGATGCCTTCGTCTACCGGGATCGATTGGACTTGGAGATCCCCTTGTCGCGGGGCCATCCGGGCGCCGCCGAGATCACGCTGGTCGCGAAGTACCAGGGGTGCGCCGACCTCGGCATCTGTTATCCGCCGGTGACGACCCGTGTCGCGCTGACGCTGCCGGAAACCGAACTGACCAGCGCGACGACCTCGGTTGCGACCGGCACGGTAGCGATGCCGTCGGCGACGTCGGCCGACCCTGAGCCGGTTTCCGAGGTCGACCGGCTCGCGGCCGTGCTGGCCGGTGGCAACCTGTGGGCCATCGTAGCCCTGTTCTTCGGTTTGGGCCTCCTGTTGTCGTTGACCCCATGCGTGTTTCCGATGATCCCGATTCTGTCCGGCATCATCGCCGGCCAGGGGCCGGGCATCACGACGCGCCGTGCCTTCGTGCTCTCGGTCGTCTACGTGTTGGCGATGGCGCTGACCTACACGGTCGCCGGCGTCCTGGCTGGGCTCTTCGGTGCCAATCTGCAAGCTGCGTTCCAAAACGTCTGGGTTCTGGCGACCTTCGCGGCGATCTTCGTCGCACTGGCGCTGTCGATGTTCGGCTTCTACGAGCTCCAATTGCCGACGCGCGTGCAGACGCGGCTGACTGAGCTGAGCCACCGCCAACGCGGCGGGACTCTGACGGGCGTCGCGGTCATGGGGCTCCTTTCGGCGCTGATCATCGGACCTTGTGTCGCGCCCCCGCTGGCCGGTGCCCTGATCTTCATCGGCCAGACCGGGGATGCGGTGCTGGGCGGCCTCGCGCTGTTTGCGCTCAGTCTCGGCATGGGTGCGCCCCTGGTGGCCGTCGGCACCTCGGCCGGTCGGATCCTACCGCGCGCCGGGGCCTGGATGGAGTCGATCAAGGCCGTCTTCGGTGTGCTCCTGCTGGCCGTCGCGGTTTGGCTGTTGGAACGTGTTCTGTCACCATCGGTCGCCATGGCCTTGTGGGGG
The DNA here is from genome assembly GCF_041197575.1 of Thioalkalicoccus limnaeus. Classification (NCBI taxonomy): domain Bacteria; kingdom Pseudomonadati; phylum Pseudomonadota; class Gammaproteobacteria; order Chromatiales; family Chromatiaceae; genus Thioalkalicoccus; species Thioalkalicoccus limnaeus. The sequence goes on from NZ_JBDKXB010000003.1 coordinate 98,493, forward strand.
ACGCTGCTGATTTGCTCTGCCGTTTACATGGGGGCGCTACACGCCTTGCCCGCTGAGAGCAGCGGTTGGGCCCGCCTTTGGAAAGGCCTGGGTTTGGTGTTGCTGGTTTACGGTGTCCTGATGCTGGTGGGGGCGGCGGCTGGCGGGCGAGATACGCTACAACCTCTGCGTGGGTTGATCTCGTCGACGACCGGGATCCCGACCCAGGCCCAGTTCCGGGCGATCAAGACGGTCGAGGACCTCGACCAGGCCCTGGCGGACGCGCGGGTGGCCGGGCGTCCGGTCATGCTCGACTTTTACGCGGACTGGTGTGTCGAATGCCGGCGCATGGAACGCACGACCTTTTCGGATCCCGAGGTGATCGCGGAGTTGGCTCGCTTCGTTTTGTTGAAGGCCGATATCACGGCCAACGACGCCGAGGATCAGGCCCTACTCCAAGGGCGCTTCGGGCTGCCTGGCCCGCCGGCGATCATCTTTTGGGGGGCGGATGGTGCCGAGCGGCGTGGTTACCGCATCGTCGGCTACCTGGCACCGGGCCCGTTCGCGGACCACTTGCGCAAGGCCGCCTCGTGAACGGCCTCAAGATCGTCATGGTGACCCTGTTGGCCGGGGGGTTGAGCATCGGAATCGCGTTGCTCGGGGAACGATGGCTCGGCGACGCCGCGCCGTCGTCGCCAGGACAGTCCCTCGCGCGTGCGCCCCTGACGCGTCTCCCGCCTTTTCAGTTGCCGGACGTCGCCGGCCAGGTTCACTCGAACCGCGATTGGGCCGGACGCGTGCTGATCCTCCACTATTGGGCGACCTGGTGTCCCGATTCGGTTCGGCAGATGGACCTGCTCGGGGACTTGGCGCGGGAACGAGCGGATGCGGGTTGGCAGCTCGTTGGCGTCGCGATCGATCGGCCGGCCGATGTCGAGCGCTTTCTGGCCGAGCGGCCCGTCGACCATCTGGTCCTGGTTGGCGATGAAGCTGCGATGGATCTGGCGGTGCGCTTCGGGAATCGGATCCAGGCCCTGCCCTTCACGATGGTGTTCGATGCCACCGGTCGCCAGGTCTTCCGTCAGGTCGGGGAGCTCGACCCTGCCGTGCTGAGGCCGATCCTGACGGCCCTGGTGGGTGAGCACAAAAGGACAAAAGGCGACAACTAGACGGTAAAGTCTTTGCAACTGGACAGGATCTTTCGGAATCTGGACAATTCCACCTTGCTGGCCACGGTTTCCCCCGTCGGGCATGATCCGGGCCGTGTCCGACCACCCCTACCGATACGTGCTGAAATCGATGGCTACAATCCTGGTGCTGAACGGTCCGAACCTGAATTTGCTGGGGACTCGTGAGCCGGGACACTATGGCCGGATCGGATTGGCCGAGATCCAACAGCGCTTGGAACAGACTGCCAGGGCGGCGGGTCATGCGCTGCACTTCCGTCAGAGCAATGCGGAGTCGGAGCTGATCGACGCGATCCACGCCGCATCAGCGGAGGGTGTCGCCTTCATCCTGTTCAATCCGGCGGCCTTCACTCATACCAGCGTGGCCCTGCGCGATGCCCTGCTGGCGGTCGGCATCCCTTTCATCGAGGTGCATCTATCGAATGTGCATGCCCGCGAGCCTTTTCGCGCCCACTCCTATTTTTCCGACATCGCCACGGGGGTCATCACCGGGCTCGGGGCTCAGGGCTACGACCTGGCCCTGCTCGCTGCGATCGCGCGACTCGAGTGGGATAACAAGCAAGAGAACCAATAACCTCATGGATATTCGCAAGGTCAAAAAACTCATCGAGCTGATCGAACAGTCGGACGTCGCCGAGATCGAGATCCACGAAGGCGAGGAGTCGGTGCGCATCAGTCGCCACGGCACGAACCCGATGCCCTACTTCGTTCCCCAGATGATGGGTGCCCCCGCCGCGCCCGCACCGACGACGACGGCCAGCGCCGCCGCGATGCCGAGCGGCGAGACGGAGCCCGAGCCCGAGCGAGAACCCGAGGGCAACCTGGTGCGTTCGCCCATGGTCGGTACCTTCTACCGGTCCCCGTCACCGGGCAGTCCGCCCTTCGTCGAGGTCGGCGATCGGGTCAAGGTCGGAGACACTTTGTGTATCATCGAGGCGATGAAGATCCTCAATCAGATCGAGTCCGACAAGGCCGGCCTCGTCAAGCGGATCCTGGTCGACAATGGCCAACCGGTCGAATACAACCAGATGCTCTTCGTCATCGCCTAGCGGGGCGGTCACTGGTCCTCGATCTGCCAGCATCCGTTCCACCTTGGCCTTGCGCGGGATCCTACGTCAATGATAGAAAAGGTTTTAATTGCGAATCGAGGGGAGATCGCGCTGCGGATCCTGCGCGCTTGTCGGGAGCTCGGCATCAAGACGGTCGCCGTTCACTCCGATGCCGACCGCGACCTGAAACACGTGTTGCTTGCCGATGAGTCCGTCTGCATCGGTCCCGCCCCGTCTCGCGACAGCTATTTGCAGATCCCGGCGATCATCAGCGCCGCCGAGGTCACGGACACGGTGGCCATCCATCCTGGTTATGGTTTCCTGTCCGAGAACGCCGATTTTGCCGAACGCGTCGAGCATAGCGGCTTCGTGTTCATCGGGCCGCGGCCCGATACGATCCGGTTGATGGGTGACAAGGTCTCGGCGATCGCGGCCATGCGCGCCGCGGGTGTTCCCTGTGTGCCGGGGTCCGATGGTCCGCTCGATGACGACAAGGCGCGCACGGTGCGCATCGCGCGCGAGATCGGTTACCCGGTCATCATCAAGGCCGCCGGCGGCGGCGGCGGGCGTGGCATGCGCGTTGTCCACTCCGAGGCGACCCTGCTCAACGCGATCGCGCTGACCAAGGCCGAGGCGGCGGCGGCCTTCGGCAATGACGCCGTCTACATGGAGAAGTACCTCGAGAATCCCCGCCATGTGGAGTTCCAGGTCCTCGCCGATCAGCACGGCAATGCGATCCACTTGGGCGAGCGGGATTGCTCGATGCAACGTCGCCATCAGAAGGTCGTCGAAGAGGCACCGGCGCCTGGTATCTCCGACGAACAACGCCGGAGAATCGGTGAGCGTTGCGCCGACGCGTGTCGCGAGATCGGCTATCGCGGTGCTGGTACCTTCGAGTTTCTCTACGAGAACGGCGAGTTCTACTTCATCGAGATGAATACCCGGATCCAGGTCGAGCATCCGGTCACCGAGATGATCACCGGCGTCGATATCGTTCGCGAACAGATTCGCATCGCGGCCGGCGAGCCCTTGCATTATCGTCAGGAAGACATCGTCATCAATGGCCATGCGATCGAGTGCCGGATCAATGCCGAGGATCCCGAGACCTTCCGCCCGTGTCCAGGCCGGATCACCGAATTCCATCCGCCCGGTGGTCCCGGTATCCGCTTGGAGACGCACATCTACGCAGGCTATGTCGTGCCGCCCTATTACGATTCGATGATCGGCAAGCTAATTGCCCATGGCGAGGACCGTAACTCGGCCCTGGCCCGGATGTGCAATGCGCTGCGCGAGACCATCATCGAGGGCATCGCGACCAACATCCCACTCCACCGCCAGATCATGAAGGATGCGAATTTCCAGATCGGCGGCGCGAACATCCACTATCTCGAGAAGAAGCTCAAGATGTGAGGCCCCGTCGGCCCCTCATGAACCCGTCCCGGGCGCAAGCGGAGTGATCGATCGAGATGTCCTGGCTTCAAGTCACCGTAGCGGTGCGCCGCGACCAGACGGCCGTCGCCGAGGCCCTGATGGACGACGCCGGCGCCCTGGCCGTGACCCTGGTCGATGGGGCCGACGAGCCGCAATGGGAGCCGGCGCCCGGGACCATGCCCTTGTGGCAGCGGGTCGAGGTCACGGCGCTGTTCGCCGATGACCCGTCCGGCCAGGCCCAAGCGGCGGGACTGGTCGCCGCGGTGCGCGAGCAGCTCGATCTGCTGGCCGTCGTCACGCGCCTGGCCGATCAGGTCTGGGAGCGAGTCTGGCTCGATCGCTTCCGTCCGACGCGATTCGGCCGTCGGCTGTGGGTGTGCCCGCATGGCCAGCGGCCGGATGACGACGCTGGGGCCGTGATCGTCGCGTTGGATCCGGGGCTTGCCTTCGGCACCGGCCAGCATCCGACGACGGCGCTATGTCTGGCCTGGCTCGATGGTCTCGATCTCGCTGGCCAGACGCTGATCGATTACGGTTGCGGTTCCGGTATCCTCGGGATCGCCGCGCTCCGACTCGGCGCGGCGCGCGTGATCGCGATCGACCACGACCCGCAGGCACTCGAGGCGACCCAGGCCAACGCGCGGGCGAATGGGGTCGCCGAGCGCATCGCGACCTGTCTGCCCCATGCGCGGCCGACGCTCTGCGTCGATCGGTTGGTCGCCAACATCCTCGCCGGCCCCTTGATCGAACTGACCGCCACCTTTTCGTCGCTTGTCCGTCCAGGCGGTTCTCTGGCCCTGTCGGGCCTGTTGCGCGACCAGGCCGAACGGGTCGCGGCCGCCTATGCAGGCGCCTTCGCCATGGCCTCGCCGGTCGTGTGCGAGGATTGGGCGCTGTTGACCGGCCAACGCCTCTCGGACGGATCCTGCATTCGGCGTCACGAAGGCGGATGCGCCGTGGCGACCGCCCCGTCAGCCGAAGACCTCGCGGGCCTCGAAGATCGGGCCGTCGACGCAGACCCGTTTCATCGCCGGGCCCGTCTCGGTCTCGACCCGGACCACGCAGCCGGCACAGCCGCCGACACCACAGGCCATGTATTCCTCGAGCGAGACCTGGGCCGGGCGCTCCCACTCGCGCGCGAGGCGGGCGACGGCAGCGAGCATCGGGTGCGGGCCGCAAGCGAAGATCTCGACTTGGTCGCGTTCCGCCGGGTCGAGCGAGGCGAGCCAGTGATGGGCCAGTTCGGTGACATACCCGTCGAAGCAGCCGGCGTAGCCTTGCCGGCTCGCGAGCCGGTTTGGCAGACCCCAGTCCTCGAGCAGCGGCATCGTTGCGATGACGCCGGCTGGCAGGCCGGGCACCAGATGCTGCGCCGGCCGTGGCCGGAACGGGAAGGGGACCTCGGAGCCGAGGATCGCGAACGGCCGATACGCATGCTCGTGGCGCAAGCGCTCGGCGACGAAGATCAGCGGCGGGATCCCGACGCCGCCGCCGATCAGCAATGGTCGCGGATACTCGGGGCGCCAGGCGAACGGCCGGCCGATCGGGCCGAGGAGGCTCAGGGTGTCACCGGGTCGGCGGCCGGCCAACAGGCGCGTGCCCTCGCCGACGATCTTGTAGAGGAATTCGACCCAACCGGCAGTCGCATCGACGCGCATCAGCGACAGCGGCCGACGCATCGGTAGGCGCGGGTCGCAGCGCAGGTGCGCGAACTGGCCGGGCTGGGCATGACGGGCACAGTCCGGGGCCGCCAGCCGCAACAGGTATTGGTCCCCTGGGTGGGCTTCCTGAACGAGAACGGTGGCCTCCTCGAGGAAGATGGTGTCGCGATGCGGGCGTTCGATCATGGGTTGTCCAATGGCCGGGAATAGACGACGCGGCCGGCGAGCAGCGTCCAAGTGACCTGGCCCTTGAGCACTTGTCCGGCGAACGGCGTGTTGCGGCCGCGGCTGACTAGGCGGGTCGGGTCCAAAGTCCAGCAGGCCTCTGGGTCGAAGACGCAGATATCGGCACTGTGTCCTTCGTCGAGGCGCCCGAGCAGCGGTTTGCCGAGGATCTGTGCCGGACCCTCGGTCAGGCGCGCGATCACGACCGGCAGCGCCGCGACATCCTCGTCGACGAGACGCAAGGCCAGCGGCAACAGGGTCTCGAGCGCCGAGATGCCAGGTGCGGTGGCCGGGAAGGGCGCCAGTTTCGCGTCGGCCTCATGGGGCTGGTGGTCCGAGCAGATGGCGCCGATCACGCCATTGGCCACGGCTGCGCGCAGCGCCGCACGATCGCGCGCGGTGCGCAGCGGCGGGATCAGATGGCAATTGCTGTCGAAGCGGCCGACATCGTCCTCGGTCAGCACCAGTTGCGCGGCGCTGACGTCGGCGGTGGCGGCGATGCCGCGCTCCTGCGCCTCGCGCAGCATCTCGGTCGCGCGGGCCGTCGACAGGCCGCGGAAATGCACGCGTGCGCCGGTCTGTTCGGCGAGCGCCAAGTCGCGCGCGACGGCAACCGTCTCGGCCGCCTCGGGGATGCCGGGCAGGCCGAGCCGGGTACTGATCCGGCCCTCGTGAACACAGCCTCCGGCCCGCAGATAGGGATCCTCCGGATGCAGGAAGACGGTGAGATCGAAGGTGGCCGCGTATTCGAGTGCGCGGCGCAGGACCAGCGTGTTGACGACCGGTCGATCGGCGTGACTCATGACCGGGCAGCCGGCGCGTTTCAGCGCGGCCATCTCGCTGATCTGGGTGCCGGCGAGGCCCTGCGTCAGGGCGGCGGCCGGCAGCACGCGGGCGAGCCCGTGACGCTGCGCCGTCTGGCGAATCAGTTGCGCGACGGCCGGTGTATCGATCAAGGGTTGCGTGTCGGGCGGGCAGCACAGGGCTGTGACGCCCGAGGCGGCCGCGGCGCGGGTCTCGCTGGCGATCGTCGCGGTCTGCTCCGAGCCGGGTTCGCGAAGCCGCGCGCACAGGTCGACGAATCCGGGACAGACCACCTGGCCACGTGCCTCGAGGACCTGGTCCGGGGTGAAGCCGGGCGGGGCTGCGCCGACGGCTAGGATACGGCCGTCGGCGATATGCAGATCGAGGAGGCCATCGATGCCGTTCGCCGGGTCGATCAGCCGGCCATGGCGGATGCTGAGCGAGTCACCGTCAGCCATCCTCGTCTCCTTGTGCGCGTTGGCTCTGGGTTCCGAGGCACAGCGACATGACGGCCATCCGCACCGCGATGCCGTTACTGACCTGCTCTAGGATCACCGAGCGCGGCCCATCGGCGACCTGCGAATCCATCTCCACGCCGCGGTTGATTGGCCCCGGATGCAGGACGATCGCGTCCGGCTTGGCGGTCTCGAGCAGTCGCTCGGTCAGGCCGTAGAGCTGAAAGTACTCGCGTTCGCTCGGCAGCAGCGCGCCGTCCATCCGTTCCCGCTGGAGCCTCAGCATGATCACGACATCGGCATCCCGTACGCCCTCGCGCAGGCTGTGGAAGACGCGCACACCGAGCTCCTCGACGCGAGTCGGAATCAGCGTGCGCGGGCCTATCACCCGGACCTCGCCGGCGCCGAGGGCGGTCAGCGCGAGGATCTGCGACCGGGCGACGCGCGAGTGCAGGATGTCGCCGACGATCGCGACCGTCAGTGCGCCGAAGTCGCCCTTGTGCCGGCGAATCGTGAACATGTCCAGCATCCCCTGGGTCGGGTGCGAATGTCGCCCGTCGCCGGCGTTGACGACGCTGACGTGCGGTGCCGCGTGTTCGGCGAAGAAATGCGCGGCCCCGCTGTCGCCGTGGCGCACGACGAACATGTCCACATGCATCGCTTCGAGGTTGCGCAAGGTGTCGAGCAGCGTCTCGCCCTTCGCGGTCGACGAGGTGCTGATGTTGAGGTTCAGCACGTCCGCGGACAGGCGCTTCGCCGCCAGCTCGAAGGTCGTGCGGGTCCGGGTGCTGTTCTCGAAGAAGAGGTTGGCGATGATCTTGCCACGGCACAGCGGCACCTTCTTCACCGCCTGCCGGGCGACTCCGGCGAAGCCCTCGGCGCGGTCGAGGATCTCGGTCAGGATCTCGCCACCGAGGCCGTCGATCGTCAGAAAGTGCTTCAGTCGGCCCTGGGCATCGCGTTGCAGGTCGGGCCTAGTCATGGGGGGGGCTGCCATCGGAGGAGGGTGCCTCGGGCTTCCGGCCACGCCGCTCGGGGTCCTGGCTGATGACCAGTTCCAACGCGCCGGGTCCGACCAGCTTGATTTGCTCGCCGGGTTGCAGGCGCGCGTGCAGACCGACCAGATCCGGCGCGATCGGCAGCTCGCGTCCGTCGCGCTCGACCAGCGTTGCGAGCAGCACCGACGCCGGCCGGCCATAGTCGAATAGGACATTCAACGCGGCGCGGATCGTGCGCCCGGTCTGCAACACATCGTCGACCAGCACCAAATGGCGGTCGTCGATCGGCACCGGCAGATGGGATGGCCGCACCTGCGGGTGCAGCCCGATGCGGGTGAAGTCGTCGCGATAGAAGGAGATGTCGAGGTGGCCCAAGGGCTCGTCGAGGCCGAGCAATGCGTGGAGCCGCTCAGCGATCCAGACGCCGCCGGTGTGGATGCCGATCATCAGCGGCCGCGTCACGTCCCGGTCACGCAGGCGCTCGGCCAGCTCGCCGGCCAGCCGGCGAATCAGGGCCTCCACCTCGGCCGCATCCCGCCAGCTGTCATTGTTGGTCACAGAGCCAGGTCTCCAGAATCAGTTTCGCGGCCATCGCGTCGACGGTCTCCGATGCTTTGGCCATGCCGCCGAGTTGACGCCGCGCCTCGAGCGAGGTCAGGCGTTCATCGACCAGGTGCACGGCCAGGCCGAAGCGGCCTTGCAACTGCCGGGCGAAGCGGCGAGCCGCGTCGGCCCAGACGGCCTCGGTGTCGTCCATGTTGAACGGCAGACCGACGACAAGCGCCGTCGGTCGCCAGGCACCGATCAGGTCCGCGATCGCGTCCCAGTCCGGTCGTTGTTCGCGGCTGCGGAGCGTCGTCAACGGCGACGCGGAGCCGGTGATCGTCTGACCCACGGCGACGCCGATCTTGCGTGGGCCATAATCGAAGCCGAGCAGGGTCGCCATTCAGGCGTGGCCGGCGTCACCGCTCAGCAGGTTCAGATCGACGCCCAGAAGCCCGGCAGCCGCCTGCCAGCGTGCCTCGATCGGCGTCGAGAAGATCACCGCCTGATCGGCCGGTCCACTGAGCCAGGCATTGGCGCTCATCTCCTCTTCGAGCTGTCCACTGCCCCAGCCCGCGTAACCGAGCGCGACCAGGTGTTGGTCCGGGCCGCGGCCCTCGGCGATCGCCTCGAGGATATCGCGCGAGGTCGTGATGCTGATGTCGGGCGTGATACTCAGCGTCGAATCGAAGCGTTCACCGGCCGCATGCAGCACGAACCCCCGGTCGGTCTGCACCGGCCCGCCGAGGAAGACCAGGCTGTCGTTGACGGCCAGATTCGCGCTGACGATGTCGAGCTGCGACAAGACCAGGCCGAGACGAATGTCCATCGGCCGATTGATGACGATCCCCATCGCCCCCTGTTCCGTGTGCTCGCAGACATAGGTGACCGTGCGCGCGAAGTTCGGGTCCTTCAGGCCCGGCATCGCGATGAGGAAATGATTCCTGAGAGAGGTCGCAAAGCCCATGGCGATAGTATCCGACCCGCGCGGGGCCTAAGCAAGTGATACGTTGGCTGTGTATGATGCTCGGCTCGGCGTGTTCGCCGGACCGGGCTCGAACCGGTTCATTGCCCCCAGCCCAGCCGGTGACCGTGCAAGAACTGCCAGGTCCGGGTGATGTCGAGGACGTCGGTTTCCGCCCGGATCGCGGGCGGGAACGGGGCGAACGGTGCCGCCAGCTCGACGATGCGGACCGCCGCCTCGTCGAGCTCGGCGAAGCCGGAGGACCGCAAGACGCGAATGGTCTCGACCTGGCCGTCGGCCCGCACCGCGACATGGAGGATCAGGTTACCATAGAGCTGGCGTTGTTTGGCGACCTCCGGGTAGTTCAGATTGCCGATCTGCTCGACCTTCCGTCGCCAGTCATCGAGGTAGCTAGCGTACTTGTATTCGGTCGTGCTGGCGCTGATCGCCTTGCGTCGCGGCCGGTTCGCGTAGGCGTTCGAACGTTCCCGCGCCCGCTCCGTCAGGCGCGCGATCTCGGCGCCACGGCTGTCGAAGATCCGCGCGACGTCGATCGGAGCCGGACGGGTCTCGATCGGTGGTTCCAGTATCGGCGGGTCTTCGAACAGCGGTTCCGGTGGCGCCTCGAATTCGACCTCGACCGAGGTATCGATCGCGCCCTCGGGGTCCGACACGGGCACCTCCGCATCGGCTGCCGCGTCACCGCCGGCGCCCAGGTGATCGATCTGGGCCAAGGCCGACGCCGACGGTGGCTCTGGACTGGGCTCGGCCGCACGCACCAGCAGAATCTCGAGCGTCTCGCGACCCCCTTCGGACGGCCGCACGTCGGGCGGCTGGATCGCTATGCCCAGGATCAGCCCCAGGTGCAGGGCCGTGGCGAGGGCCAAGGCCCAGCCGAACGGACCGGCGCCGCGGGTCATGGCTGAGATCATCGTGTCCCCGAGCCTTGTTCCTTTCCGACGGCGGTGAGCGGGGGGCTGACCAGGATCGGCTGGCGACCATCGAGTGGTTCCAGGCGTGCTGCCATCGCTGGTGTCATTTGCACGCGGCCGGCGCCGTCGAACACAACGACCTGGTCGACGCCCATCGCTGCGGCCACCGACCACCAGCCTTCGGGGCCAGCGATGAAAAGGGCGTGGGCGGCGGCGTCGGCTGTTGCCGCCTCCGAGTGGATCACGGTGACCGCGCGGACGCCATGTGCCGGGCTGCCGGTGCGTGGATCGAGGATGTGATGATAGACGCGTCCGCCATGCAGATAGGTCCGTTGATGATCTCCGGCGGTGAAAAGGCTCTCGTCGCCTCGGAGCTCGACGATGCCGAATACCCCACCTCCGCCGGCCCGCCGGATGGCAATTCGCCAGGGGCGGCCCGTGCGATCCCCGATCGCACGCACGCCATCGCCGATCCGCAGCTGCGCATGACGGATACCGGCCTCGCGCAGGCTTTCGATCGCCAGGTCGATCGCGTGGCCCCTGGCGATCCCGCCGAAATCCAATTGGGTGGTGGGATTCGTGCCGACCATCTCGAGACCCTCGATGCGCACATCGGCCATCGTCGGGGCGTGCTCGAGGTACTGCCGAATCGTCGCCGGGTCGGGCGGCGGACCGCGCGGGGGGTCCCGGTCGAAGCCCCAGATGTCCGTCAAGAATCCGGCGGCTGGATTGAACAGGTGCCCGCTTTGCTCGGCCAATCGCTGACTCTTCGCGACCAGAGGCCGGATCGCGGGTGGGGCGATGAAGGGCTCGCCGCTCGGAAGCAATTGGTTGACTCGCGCGAGCGACCCCCCTCCGGGTGTCCAGGAGACCCGGTCTAGCACATCGAGCTCACGCCGGATCCGCTGACTGACCTCTTCGGCGAGGTGCCGATCAATGCCGACGATGGTCAGGTCGGCGGCCGCACCGAAGGTCTCGAAGCGCGTCGTATGAGCCGGGGCATCGCCGCGGCACGCGGTCAGGACCGTGGCCAGACAGGCCATGAGCAGGAGCAGCGGGATCAGTGGCCGCGGAGGTCGCGTGTGCGTGAGGGCGGCCTCGGTGCACGGGTCGGTGGTCACCGCCGATACCCTTCGATCGCCGCGAACAGATCACCGGCGATATCGAGACCGAACAGGGCATCGAGTTCGCGGATACAGGTCGGGCTGGTGATGTTGATCTCGGTCAGATGGTCGCCGATGATGTCGAGGCCCGCGAACAGGATCCCGCGGCGGCGCAGCTCGGGGCCGACCTGAGCGGCGATCCAGCGGTCGCGTTCGGTCAGCGGCCGCCCCTCGGCGCGCCCGCCGGCGGCCAGGTTGCCGCGGGTTTCGCCCGGGCGCGGGATCCGGGCCAACGCATAGGGGACCGGCTCGCCATCGACCAGCAGCACGCGTTTGTCCCCGTCGCGAATCGCTGGAAGATAGCGTTGGGCCAGGCAGAAGCGGGTCCCGTGCCGGGTCAGCGTTTCGCCGATCACATTGCGGTTCGGATCGTCCGGGCGCACACGGAAGATCGAGGCCCCGCCCATGCCGGCCAGCGGTTTCACGATGATATCGAGCTGTTCGTCGAGAAAGGCGTCGAGGTCGCTCGCGCGGCGCGTGATCAAGGTCGGCGGCGCGCAATGCGGGAAATGGGTCGTGAAGACCTTCTCGTTGGCATCGCGCAACGCCCGAGGATCGTTGATGACGAGCGAGCCTTCGCGCTGGGCCAGTTCCAACAGATAGGTGGTGTAGATGTACTCCATATCGAATGGCGGGTCCTTGCGCATCAGCAACACCGGCAGCGCCGCCAGTGGACCGGTCGTCTCGTCGAGGACCTGGAACCAGTCGTTGGAGTCGTCGCGGAGCTCGATCCGTCGCCGTCGGGCCATCGCGGCCCCATCGCGATAGAAGAGATCGCCGACCTCCATGTACCAGACGGCCCAGCCGCGTCGCTGGGCGGCCAGCATCATGGCGAAGGTGCTGTCCTTCTTGATGTTGATGGACCCGATGGGGTCCATGACGACGCCGACGGCCTGGTTCATGGCCGCGATCTTACCCCAGTCGCCTATTCGGTGACAGCGTGAGCCGATCCTGGCGATCGTTGCCTGACCGCAGCGCAGCCGGGGCCGCTAGGGATTGCCGCCGACGCACGCGGAGTGACAGGCATCGACGCGGTGCCTTCCGGACCCGATCGGCGTTCAGTCGAGGTCGAAGGCGCGCGGACGGGACGGGATCAGACGTGGTGCGTGGCGCAGGCCGACCGCGATCATCGCGGTGAAGGTCAGGAAGCCGCCGAGCATCCAGGGTTCCGGGACCGCCAACCAGTGACCGGCCAGGCCGGCCGCCGCTGCCGCGAGCGCGAGCCCGACCATGGCCGCCAGTGTCTGGCGCCGGGACAGGCCGGCATCCTGTAACACATGATGGCAATGGGCTCGGTCGGCCGAGAAGGGCGAGCGGCCTTGCGCAGCGCGTTTGATGATCACTTGGAAGGTATCGATCAGGGGTAGCGCAAACAGCCATAAGGCCGTGGTCGGTGCCATCAGTCGGTCTGATCCTTGGGTGAAGGCCACCAGGAACCAGACCAGCACGAAACCCAGGAACATGCTGCCGGCATCGCCCATGAAGACCAGGGCCGGGCCGCGTCGGCGCAGGTTGAAGACCAGAAAGCCCAGGGTCACGCCAGCGAGGACCGTCAGGATGCCGAGTTCCGTCGTGGCCGCCCCGTGCCATGCCACCAGCATCAGCGCGCCGATCGTGACCAGGACCAGCGACGCGGCCAGGCCGTCGAGGCCGTCGATCATGTTGGTCGCATTGATGACGCCGACCGTGGCGAAGACCGTCACGGGGATGGCGAGAAGCCCCAACACCCAGAGCTGGTTGCTCAACAGGTACCCGAGATCGGCCAACAGGACTCCACCCCACAAGGCCATCAGCAGGCCCGCACCGATCTGGGCCACGAAGCGCGACCGGGCCGATAGATCCCGATGGTCGTCGAGCACCCCGACCACGACGAGGACGATGGCCCCGGCAAACAGCGCCTTGAACGGACTCAAGGGCACTTCGAGGGTCAGTACCGCCAGCGCGAAGCCGATGAACATCGCCACGCCCCCGATCAACGGGGTGGGGTTGGCGTGGCATTTGCGTCCACCGGGGCGATCGACGAGGTCGACTCTTCGAGCGATCGGGATCAAGTGCGCGATCAGCAGGGCCGTGACGAAAAAACCGAACAACCCGCTGGCAACAAACTGCATCTGCCCCATTGTTTTTCGATCCTAATTGTCCCTTGTGGTCCCATCGCGGCAGGCAAAGACAGCCCATCGCCACGGAGGCGAACCTTCCGATCGGAAAACCGCTAGTGCGCGAACCTGTGACAGGGTACCGGGTCACGATTTTCAGACCGTGACAGAGGTCGCATTTTCCGGTTCGCGCCAGACCTGACCCGCGTTGGCCAGGCTGTCGACCTATCTTGCAAGTCCCTTGAAGGGCCTTCGGGGAAAAACCTGGAACAGAATAAGTGTTTTTGGCCCGCAGTAACACCGTTTTTTTCAATGTCAGCGGTGCTGGCCTGCCGCTCGGGCCATGACGACCGCTGCGCGTGGCCTGGCGCGGCCCGGGGAAAGGATGCCAGATCAAGGTAATGCAAGCCTCATCGCGGTCCGCGCGCGGTGACTTGGCCGGTCACGGTGTGTCGGTCGGTGAATCCGGGCTCGCCACTGTCGTGGGGCAGGATGCGCGGCGCCCGGTCGGCGCCGGTCAATCGAGGAACGGGTTGCGAATCTGGTCGGGCGGCGGCGTTGGCCGCGGTACCGCCGACAGGGACGGTGACCTGGTATCGCTATCGAGGTCCGGGGTTCGCCGTCGCCGACGGCGCGCAGCCGTGCGTTCCTCGACGTGCGACAGATCGGAGAAAAACAAGCCAGCCAGGAACGCAAAGTAGATCAGGTTGGCCGGGATATGCAGATGGAACTCGACCAGGGAATGCAAGGCGCCGAGCAGCAGGCCGATCCCCGCGGCGACTTGAATGAAGCGCATTCGGGTCCAGGCCCCGGGTGTCCAGACGCGTGACCATTGGCGCAGATACAGCACCGCGAAGAACAGCATCAAGAGCGCGGCGAGCAACCCGCCTTCGAACAGCCATTGGAGATAGTCGTTGTGGGCGTGGTTGATGAAGTAACGGCCGAGCTCGACCGGTTGATAGGCCGGGAAGACTTCGGCATAGCCGCCAGGACCGCTGCCGAACGGCAGGAAATGCCGGATGCCTTCGAGGGTCGCGGCGTTGATCGTCCAGCGGGCGTCTTCGATCGCACCGGTCACCGTGAACCGGTCTAAAACCGGGGCGAGGCCGATCACCAGTCCCAACCCGATCGCGGCCGTGACCAGGGTTCCGGTCAGGCCATAGACATTGGTCCCGCCGAGTCGGCGCGCGTACGCGAAGGTCGCGAGCAAGATGCCGAGCATGGTCAGCGCAATCCCGGCCCTCGAGCGTGTGAAGACGACCGCGAGGATCAATAGGAGCACGATCGCCGCGTAGCCGACTGCGACATGGCCGCGCAGCGAGCCGAGAAACAGGATCCGCTCTTTCCAATGGTTGCCCCGGTCGCGTGGTCTCTGGCCGACCGAGTAAACCAGCAGCGCGAGGGCCAGCGGCAGGGTCATCGCGAGCAGGCCGGCCAGGTGGTTTCGGTTGGTGAAGGTACCGACCGCGTTGCCGTGCGCATGGTCGAGGCCAAAATACAGCGGGCCGGCGCCAGCGCCATATTGCATCAGGCCCAAGGCCGCTTGGAGCGCCGCGATGGCCAGTAGCAGCCAGACGAAACGTTCGGCACCGCGTGGGTCGAGCAGGTGGGTTCCGACGTAAACCGCAACGGGGACGAGCAGGAACAGCCAGGCGGCCTGGGTCTCGGCTGGCACCAGCGCCAGCTGAACGAACCCGCGTGTGACGTCGCTGCCGAACAGATCATCGGTGGCCAGGTACAGGTCGCGACCGGGGAACAAGCCGACCAAGGCCGCTGGAATCGGAATCAGATAGACGAGCGGGTAGAGGAGCAGCAGCGTGAGCCCCCAAATCTCGATGCGACGCAGGGGTATCTTGTCTCTCTCCCATAAGCTGGTGATGAGCAGGCCCAGTGCCAGCCACTGCAACACGAGTCCGGCGACCGGCAGCTGACCGCTGCGGGATAAGGGCGCGAGGAGGAGGAGCGCGGCGAGGGTCGCGAGTGAGACAGCGACCACTGTATTCGCCGAACGTCGTGATTCTTGGGCGGCAGCAGGGAACATGAGCAAGGAGTTCGACGTGGTTTGGCAACCGGTTCGCAGTTTCAATGGGCTGGCCTGTCTGACGCATCCGGTGCAAATGACCCCAGGCCGGTGGGAGGCGCGGCGCATTGTTCCTGCAGATACCCGCCCTGGCAAGGTAAACTTGCGCAGGGTGTGATCTCAGTTGCAAAACGCGATGCCGCCCGTCCGCCAGGGCTATCCTCTTGGCGGTTTTTTCTTGACAATCTCCGCTATGAGTAGAGAAGGCGATGGAGCCGCGAAATGAGAAGTTCCCTGACCATATCTTCGCGGGTCGTCATGCTGGCCCTGCTCCTGTTCGGGTTTTCCGCCTGTCAGTCGACCGGCGGGGGGCCGGGCTCGGCCGCGGGGCTGGCGCCCGGAGCGATTGGCGAGCCCACGGGGGCAGCCGGACCCGATGCTGGCTCCGCCGGCGGCGACCTGATCCCGGTTGTCGAGGGTTTGCCGCCGGATCCGGGCCCTAGAGCCACCTATCGAATCGGCCCATTCGACCTGCTCCAGGTCGATGTCTTTCAGGTGGCCGACTTCTCGCGCCGATACCGGGTCAACGAAGACGGGCTGATCTTGATGCCGCTCGTCGGACCCGTCCAGGTCGGTGGGCTCACGCCGAGCGAGGCCCAGGACCGGATCGCCGACGCGCTCGGACGCGATTACCTGCGAAACCCGCAGGTCAGCGTCTTCGTCGAGGAGTTCGCGAACCAGAACATCACGGTGACCGGCGCGGTCCGGCGGCCCGGTGTCTATCCGATCCAATCCCGGATGACGCTGTTGCAGGCCGTTGCGATGGCCCAGGGTCTATCCGATGTCGCCAAGGATCAAAGCGTGGTCTTGTTCCGCCCGCAAGCGGATGACAGGATGCAGGCCTACGTGATCAATCTGGCCCAGATACAACGTGGCGAGCTGCGTGATCCGCCATTGATCGCCGATGACCGCGTGGTGGTCCCCCAGGCCGGCGGCTTGGTACTCTTGCGCACCATCACCGGATCGATTCGCGGGCTCGTGAGTCCGATCCCGGTTTACTGATCCATCAGAACACGCGTGGCACTGTGCAGCGATGCTGCGGAGCAGGCTTTCCCTCTCTTGAATCGGTCCCTTCGATGACCCGTACAGACCTGACGAAGAACCCGCCCGATCCGATCGAGCCGCTCGCACCGCGCCCGGGACCACAGGCCCTGCAGCGGGTCACCGAGCCATACCTGCCGAGGTCGGAGCCGGCGGATGACGACACGATCGACCTGCGCGAGTACTGGCACATCCTGGTGCGCCGGCGCTGGACCCTGTTCGCGGTGCTCGCCCTGACGATCGTCGCCACGGTCCTTGTCACCTTTCTGTCGACGCCGATCTACCGCGCAACGCTGCTGTTGCAGATCGATCGCGAGGAGGGTCGCGTCCTCGAGTTCCAGAATGTGACCGCCGAGGAGGCGCGTAATACGACCGACTTCTACCAGACCCAGTACGAGCTGCTGCGCAGCCGCGCGTTGGCTCAACGGGTCGTCGATCAGTTGGGTATGCAGCCGGCCGCGACGGCCGAGACGGCCTCCTTCTTCGGGGAGCTCAAACGCTCGGTTCGCGGCTGGATTGCCGGTGCCGCGGCCTCCGAGGAGACCGCCGCCGAGGCGGGCAGGGATCCTCCGACGTCGAATCTGGCGGAGGCGTTGCTGCGCCAATTGACGGTCGCACCGGTGCGCAATTCGCGGCTGGTGCGCATCCACTACGACAGTCCCGACCCGATCGAGGCCGCGGCTGTCGCCAATGCCGTGGCCGAGAACTTCATCAACATGAATCTCGAACGGCGGTTCGATGCCTCGGCCTACGCGAAGACCTTTCTCGATGAACAGTTGCAGCAGGTCCGCGCGAGCCTCGAGGATTCCGAGCGGCATCTGATCCAGTATGCGCGCGAACGCGAGATCGTGAACCTCGACGATCGTCTGTCGACGCTGCTGCAACAGCTCGGCGAGATGAGCTCGCAACTGACGCGGGCGCAGGCCGAGCGTATCCAGGCCGAGGCCGAGTATGCGGAGATCCTGCAGCAGGGCGGGGCGACTTCGGCGAAGGTGCTGGCCAGCGGCGTGATCGACAGGCTGAAGAGCCGCCGAACCGACCTCGAGATCGAGTACCAGGAAGGCCTCAAGGTGTTCCAGCCGGGATATCCGACGATGCAGCAATTGCAGCGCCAGATGGCCGAGATCGACCAGTCGATCGAACGCGAGACGCAAGCGATCGTCGGGGCGGTCCAGGCCACTTATCAGGCGAAGATCCGGCAGGAGGCGACACTGACGCAGCGGTTGCAGGAGATCAAGGATGAGGTCCTCGCGCTGCAGGATCGCAGCAGCGACTATCAGACGTTGAGACGCGAGGTCGATACCAACCGCGAACTTTACGATGGGTTGCTGCAACGGATGAAAGAGATCGGCGTGGTGGCCGGCATCGGCACCAATAACATCTCGATCGTCGATCGCGCGCAGGTCCCACGTGGTGCCTACAAGCCGAGTCTGACCCGAAATCTGGCGTTGGCCTTGGCGATCGGTCTGCTCGGCGGCGTGTTGCTGGCCTTCCTGTTCGAGACGCTCGACGACACGGTCAAGACCGGCGATGATGTCGAACGGCGCCTCGGGGCGCCGGTCCTCGGGGTCTTTCCGCTGGCCCAAGGCCTGGCCGCATCGGGCGACGGCGGGAACCCGGCCTTGCAGACCTTTCGCGAACCTCAAGGGCCGCTCGCCGAATCGGCGCGTTCGTTGCGCACCTCGCTGGTCTTCTCGACCGCCGACGGGGCGCCGAAGGTGCTCCATTTCACCAGTGCAAGCCCCGGAGAAGGCAAGACGACGGCGGCCGTCAACACCGCGATCGCCTTTGCCCAGTCCGGCAGCAAGGTCCTGCTGATCGACGCCGATCTGCGCAATCCGTCGCTGCACCGCGCCTTTTCGCTGGCGAACACGATCGGACTCACCAACTACCTGGCTGGGGACATCCAGCCGGCCGATATCGCGCAGCCGACCGAGGTCCCCCGGCTGTTCACGATCACCAGCGGCCCCTTGCCACCAAACCCGGTCGAACTGCTGTCGGACGCCAAGATGCTGGACCTGCTGCGTCTTGGCACCGAGCGCTTCGATCACGTGATCCTCGACAGTCCGCCCGTGATCGGGTTGGCCGACGCGCTGGTGCTCGCAAACCTGGCGCGGGCGACCGTCTTCGTCGTCGAACCCGGCGCCACCCGTAAGGGCCTGCTCGAGGGGGCGGCGAAGCGGCTGAGCACGGCCAATGCAAGGATGCTCGGCGCGCTGCTGCAAAAGGTCGGGCGCGTCGGATCCGGCTACGGCTACGGCTACGGCTACGGCTACGACTACGCCTATCATTACAGCTATGCGTATGGGAACCGGTCGGACAGCCCGGCGCGCGTCGCCGATCAAAGCCAGGCGTGACAGCGTTCCGCGATGACGCCGGTGCTGTTACTGGTGGCGCTCGACTATCATCGAGCCCCGTTGCGCTACCCACGGCTCGCCGACGCGCGACGGCCGCTGCCAGCGGCGTTCGAAGGTCTGTTGGCCGAGCTGGGTGTCGCACTGGTTCCGTCCAATCTTGCCAAGGCCGCACGGCGTTTGCGCTGTGAACCGCACGGCCTCGAGGAGGCCGTGCGGTTCTTTGTCCGCCATGTCCTGCTGGTGCCCGATGCCGACCACTACCGAGTCCTGGGCCTGTCCCATGGGGCCGAGCCGGATGCGATCCGGCGCCATTACTACCTGCTGGCTCGGCTGTTTCATCCCGATCGCGCACCGCCGGACCCAGACCGCGACGCGGTCGAGATGGCCCGGCTGAATCAGGCCCACTGGACCCTCCGTGATCCCGAACGCAAGCGTCGTTATGATGCCGATCTGGCGGCGCAAGGCCGGGCGGGTCCGGGTGCCAGACCCTTGCCGATGGCCGCCTTCCGGCCAGGCCCGGGGTTGCCCGCCCAGCTTCAGGGGGCCGCCGGGGCGTATGGGTCGAACACGCGATCGGCCGTACTGGGTATCCTGCTCCTCGGCACCTCGGTTGCGATCATGGCTTGGCTGTTCTGGCCGAGCCGGGAGTCGGGCATCCGAATGAATCCGGAGCGTGCGGCACAACCGGTACCGGGTCCAGCCTATCTGGTCGGCGACCGCCTTCGGGCGGTCGATCTGGCCGCACCAAGCCTGGATCTGGATCCCACGCCGATGGGCGATCCGGTGGCGGCGGACGTGCCGCCTGGTCGTGACGACGGCGTGGTGCCGCGGCCGCCCGTGGTGATGGTGGCCGAGACCCAGCCACCGCCGGTCCCCGGGCCTCGGCTCGATCAGGCGGCCGGTCCACGGGCGCCCGCCGACATATTGGCCGTGATGCCAGCCCGGGTGGCGCCATCGCCGCCTCAGGCCGGGGAGCCGCCGCTCCAAGCTGTCCCGCTGCTGCGCCGAGATCCGGTACCGGAGGCGTCGGCTGAACGCCCGGCGACCGCCGTGTCGCGAGAGCCTCTCCAGTCGATGCCCGAATCTCCAAAGCAGGCGATGCCCCCTGTGCCGCGACCAGAACCGCGGCCACCACCACAGCCGGCACACCGCCCCGTGCACGAACCGGGGGAGCGCGGGGTCATGACGGATCCAGCGGTCGCGCGGGCCGCCGACCGTGACCGCGTGATTTCGCGCTTCGTGTCGACTTACCGCGATGGCGATCTCGACGGCTTCGTCGGCCTGTTCGTGCCGCACGCCGACGTCAACGAGGGGCGCGGTCATGCGTTGATCCGCTCCATCTATGCGGATTTCTTTCGCCGCGTGCCGGATCGCCGCCTCGAGATCGGGGCGTTGCGCTGGCATTCGATCGACGCCGAGCGGGCGATCGGCGAGGGTCGGGTGTCGGTCGGCAGCCGCACCGGGGGGAGCGGTCGGTGGCGTCACGGCCAAGGAGGGATCCGTTTCGATCTGGTCTGGGATGGTGATGGCTATCGGATTGCGAGGATGTTCTATGATGTCGAGCCGCGCTAGCGGTCTAGTGTCGATCGGCCTGCGCCGTGCGGTACTCCTGCTGCTCGGCCTGTTGCTCGGCTGGATGATGCTGGAAAAGGCCGTGACCGATCACGCGGCGATCCGCGAGGCGCAGAAGCGCGGTGACACGACGGCGCTCGCCTATCCATGGGCCTTGCACCACGCGCCGACGAACTTCAACCAAGTGATGGCCGAGTTGCCGGATGATCCGGTGGCGGCGCGCAGGCGATTGGAGGAGGTCTACCGACAGAACCCGGTCAACCCGCGTCCGTTGTTGGCGCTCGCTCGTTTCGCGCAGGCCGACGGTGATCTGGATCTGGCCGACGCCTTGGTTCGCCAGGCGATCAGGCTGGCGCCCGCGAGTCCGGCCATCCGGAACGAGGCGGCGGTCTATTGGGCCACTCGGGGCGATCTGGCGCGAGCGGTGCGTCATTGGTCGCTCGCGGTCGAGGCGGACCCGGCGCGTCGCCAGGCCGTCTTCGCAGTCTTGCTGACCCTGCTCGAGGAGCCCGAGACGCGCTATGCGATCCGGCCACTGGCCTTGGATCCACCGCCCTGGTGGGAGGCGTTTTTTGCCCAGGTCGCGCGGCGGGCGATCTCGGTCGAGACGGTTCGTGCGCTGTATGGGCTGCGTCGTGAGGCCCTGCGGATGCCACCGTCATCGGCCGAGCGCGAGGCCTATGTCGCGCGTTTACAGCGCGATGGGTTGATCGCGGAGGCCTATCTGGTCTGGGTCAATGGGTTGACGGAGTCCCAGCGGCGCCATTTGGGTCTGCTGTTCGACGGTGGCTTCGAGTTGGAACCGACGCAATCCGGATTCGGTTGGCAAACCCCGCGCTCGGCGCGTGTCGAGGTCCGGTTCGCGCCGACCTATGGCGTCGAGGGCGCGCGCGCGCTGCAGTTGCGCTTTCGCCAGCGTGAACAGGCCTATCGGCATCTCTACCAGACGCTGTTCCTGGACCCCGGTTACTACCGGGTCTCCGGGCAGGTTCGTTTGGACAGCCTGACGACGATCGGTGGTCTGCGTTGGCAACTGGACTGCGTGCAACCGAGCCGGACGCGCCTGGGCGAGAGCGAGCGTTTTCTCGGTTCCGGTGACTGGCGGACCTTTTCGTTCGAGTTAGCGGTGCCCGATGGCTGCGGTTTGCAGGAGATCCGTCTCGTCTCCACGGGGCGACGGCCGTTCGAGCATCGGCTCGACGGCGATGTCTGGTTCGATGGAATGAGCCTTCGCCGCGTCTCGCAGCTCGGCGCCGTGGCCCGAATGCGAAACCAGGTCGGTGCCGACGGGGACGGCATGGACACCGATGCGGACTCCTCGCCGGATGAGTCGCCGTCGGTCGAAGCTGATGATCAGCAGGATCGCGAGTAGCCGTGATGCCGGCGTAAGAATGGGCCCGCGGTTTGAGCCGATAAGTCACCCGCGCGCGGATCCAGCATCCCGTTGTCGCCACTGAATCGTCAATGGAAATAAACCGCCGGATCTGCTATGGTTCAATAGAGGGGTTTCTCGGACTCGTTCTTCAATCAAAGGAGCCTAATCGATGCACCGGAGCTCGCGGATTTCTTTGTTGGTCGCTGCGTTGACAACGGCCGTCGGGTTCGGCTCGTCGGTCTCCGCTTCCGAGCCGGTCGGCGAGCTGGCGCGCATTACCGGCACCGCCGTCGTCAATCAAGGCGCCCAGTATGTCGTCGGCCGGGAGGGGATACCGCTGCGAGAGGGTGACCGTCTCCTGGTCCTCGAGGGTGGAAACGCCTTGGTTCTGTTCGCCGACGGCTGCCAGTATGCGTTGCAGGACGACGAGTTGTTGGTCGTTCCGGCCGTCAGCACCTGTGCATCGCAGGCGGTGGGGCAATACAAGGTCGATCCTCGCTCTGCGATCGCGACGGGTCCATCGATCTCGACCGGCGACGTGACGTTGGCTCAGTTGGAAGCGCCCCAGGCTGGCTCGCTGGTGTGGGTGCCACCTGTCGTGGCAGGGATCGTCGCCGTGGCGGCGCTTGCTGATGATGGCGGCTCCAGCCCGCGACCGATCAGTCCATGATCCCGTGATCGGGGCCTGATCTGGGTCGACGGGTGCGTCCCAAGTCTCATCGGTACAGACCTGCATCGGGTGTCGCTCCGGCCGGATCCATCAGACCCGCGTCGCTGCCGCGATCTGCAGATCGGCCCGCAGCGCCTCGTCGGTCCAGTCCTGGTCCGATTGGGCTTCGGCCACCGCGTTCGCGTATCGATGCGCGGCGGTGTCCTAGGCCCATCGAGTGCCTGGACCTCGGGCTCGCGGCCCGGTGCCGGAAGATAATCGCCCGACGATCCTCCCAAGAGCCGCACCCCGGTCGTCGCCCTATCAGGCCGCGGCGTACGGGTCAGATAGTCCACCAGTCAGGCGAAGAACAACGCCAGAACCAGCGCTGCCTCGAGCACGATCCCGGCATCCCGGGTATAGGCCGGGCGCATCGGCGCGAGCGGCAGCGGTGCGTAGTCGATCACCTCGAGGGGTGGAAACTGCTCGCGATTGGTCATCTCGATCCGAGCGAACCGCTCCTGTTGGGTCGTGTAGAGTTCCTCGAGCCTCGCCAGCTCCTGCTCCAGGGCCCGGTGTTCGGCAAAGCGGTTGGTGAACTCGGCGACCTGGGCGCGATGTCCAGCCAGCTCCGCCTCGAGGGAGCGCACGGCCTCCGACGCCGACAGCAGCGCGTGCTCCGCATCGATCGTGGCCTGAGCCTGGCCGACCGAGACGAGGTACTGGCCTGTGTTTCGAGCGTCGCCAACTGCACCGGCAGGTCCCTCAGGTCCGGGTCGCTTTCGATGTACCGATCGGTATAACGCTCCTGCAGCTGCTCCAATCGCTCACGCACCCCGCGGGCGTCGGACTGCAATGCGGCCGGCCGAGCCTACTCGTGGTCCGGCACCACGGGTCGACCCTGGGCGATCGCGCTACGCAGCGCGTCGAGCTGCGCCTGGGCATCCGTCTCGCGCTCCCGCGCACGATTCAGCGACGCGGTCAAGCCGTTCAGCCGGGCCGGCACCAGGTTCTCTTCGCGTTCCATGCTGACGATGTCGTGGCGTTCGCGAAACCGCTCCAGCTCGGCGCGGGTGGCGGCGAGACGTTTGCCGAGGCGGGATTGTTCCCCTTGTAGTTCGGCCGTGGTGCGTCCGGTTAGCTCGGCGATGCGCGCAGGGTCACTTAGGCGTCGGCCCATTGGTTGACGGCGTCCCGCAGCAGTTCTGGTGTGCCGCCCTCGGCGCTTAGCTCCACGAGGTTGGTGTCGGACACCGACCGGACGGTGAGCATTTCCCGAAGTCTACCCATGTCCATCGGAGACTCGCCGGTGTGGTCCGCTGATTGCAGGCGGTCGGCCACGGCCGCCAGGACCTCATCGCCGAGCAGCAGCCGACGCTGGATCGCGACGTGCTCGAGATCAGCATCCGCGCTGGTCTCGTCGACGCCCTTGGGTTTGACGGTCAACACCGTCGCCGAGGTCTCGAAAACCGGCGATCGCAGGTAGTTGGCCGCGAGGCCCAGGGTCGCCGCCAAGACAAAGGTGGACAGGAATACCAGCAGGCGGCCCGGGCGCTGGTCTGGGATCGGCCCGGGTGGCGGTGTTGCCTGCACGAGTTCGATGGATGGTCCAGTCATCTGAGGTCCGCTCCTGGTTTCCCGCCCTCTTGCCGTCGGCGATTGCGTCACGGGGAGCCAAGGGTGGGCTGATCCCCATGCCTCCTGTCGACCCGCAGGCCGGGTCCTTGACCTGCGTCGTTCGCCACTCCGCTTCCACGCCGCGATGACTAGCGGCGCGGAAGCGAGAGCCGCGCGTCAGGCTAGATCAAAGCGATCCGCGTTCATGACTTTCGTCCAGGCCGCGATGAAGTCCTGCACGAATTTCTCGTGACCGTCATCCTGCGCATAGACTTCGGCGTAGGCGCGCAGGATCGAGTTGGACCCGAAGACGAGATCGACCCGGGTGGCCGTCCATCTGACGTCCCCGGTCTGGCGGTCCCGAATCTCATACAGGTTGTTGGCGACCGGATTCCAGGTGTAGCCCATGTCGGTCAGGTTGACGAAGAAGTCATTGCTGAGGACCCCTTCGCGGTCCGTGAACACGCCATGGCGGGTGCCGCCGTAGTTCGTACCCAGGACGCGCATGCCGCCGACGAGGACCGTCATCTCATGTGCGGTCAACCCGAGGAGTTGCGTGCGGTCGAGCATCAATTCCTCGGCGGTGACGACGTAGTCCTTCTTCATCCAGTTGCGGTAGCCGTCGGCGAGCGGTTCCAACGGGTCGAAGGAGGTGGCATCGGTCATCTCGTCCGTGGCATCGCCGCGGCCCGGCGCGAAGGGCACCGTGACATCGAAGCCCGCTGCCTTCGCCGCCTGCTCGATTCCGACGTTCCCGGCCAGAACGATGACGTCCGCGACGCTGGCTCCGGTCTGCGCCGCAATGCCTTCCAGAACCGCTAGCACCTTGGCTAGGCGGGCGGGCTCGTTGCCCTCCCAGTCCTTCTGTGGTGCCAGACGGATGCGTGCCCCGTTGGCGCCGCCGCGCATGTCGGAGCCGCGGAAGGTGCGGGCGCTGTCCCAGGCCGTTGCGACCATCTCGCCGATCGCGAGGCCGCTGGCCGCGATCTTCGCCTTTACCGCTGCCACGTCATAGTCGGTGCGGCCGGCGGGCACCGGATCCTGCCAGATCAGGTCTTCGCTCGGCACGTCGGGGCCGATGTAGCGAGCCTTCGGCCCCATGTCCCGGTGGGTCAACTTGAACCAGGCCCGCGCGAACACCTCCGCGAAATAGGCGGGATCCTTATGGAAGCGCTCCGAGATCGGCCGATAGATCGGGTCCATCTTCATCGCCATGTCCGCATCGGTCATGATCGGATTGTGGCGGATCGAAGGGTCCTCGACATCGACCGGCTTGTCTTCCTCCTTGATGTCGATCGGCTCCCACTGCCAGGCACCGGCCGGGCTCTTCTTCAATTCCCACTCGTAGTTGAGGAGCAGATGGAAATAGCCGTTGTCCCACCGGGTGGGATGGGTGGTCCAGGCGCCTTCGAGGCCGCTGGTGACCGTATCCCGGCCGATGCCCCGCTTGGTCTTGTTCAGCCAGCCGAGGCCCTGATCCTCGACATCGGTGCCTTCTGGACTCGGGCCCAGCAGGCCGGCGTCGCCATTACCGTGGCACTTCCCGACCGTGTGGCCGCCCGCCGTCAACGCGACCGTCTCCTCGTCGTTCATTGCCATCCGGGCGAAGGTCAGGCGGACGTCCTGTGCCGTGCGTAGGGGGTCCGGCTTGCCGTTGACCCCTTCCGGGTTCACATAGATGAGCCCCATCTGCACTGCGGCTAGCGGGTTCTCCAGCGGCTCACCGCTCTCGGCTTCATAGCGGTTGGGCGCCAGCCACTCCTTCTCGGATCCCCAGTAGACATCCTTCTCTGGGTGCCAGATGTCCGCGCGGCCAAAGCCGAAACCGAAGGTCTTGAAGCCCATGGACTCATAGGCCATGTTTCCGGCCAGGATGATCAGGTCGGCCCAACTGAGCTTGTTGCCGTATTTCTTCTTGATGGGCCAAAGCAGGCGCCGCGCCTTGTCGAGGTTGGCGTTGTCCGGCCACGAGTTGATCGGCGCGAAGCGCTGGTTCCCGGTCCCGCCGCCGCCACGCCCATCGGCGATGCGGTAGGTGCCGGCCGCGTGCCAGGCCATGCGGATCATCAGGCCGCCGTAGTGGCCCCAGTCGGCGGGCCACCAGTCCTGGCTCTCCGTCATCAGTGCCCGCAGGTCCTTCTTCAACGCCTCCACGTCGAGCTTTTTGAGTTCTTCGCGATAGCTGAATTCCGGCCCCAGCGGATTGGTCTTGGTGTCATGCTGATGCAGGATGTCGAGGTTCAGGGCGCTCGGCCACCACTCCATGTTCGACATGCTGGTCGACGTGGCCCCACCGTGCAGGACGGGGCATTTGCCTCCTGTATTCGTCGCATTCGTACTCATCTCTGTCTCAACTCCTCGCTTCGTGTGATGGAACTTCGTTGAGCATCCCCCGCAGAGCCGGCGAAAACTCGACGTGCCGCGGAAGCCTTGCCTGTTCGTGTTCGGCTGTTGTTTGGTTCGGTGTTCTTGGCCCCCCTCGAGGCGACATGGGTCCACGGATGTGCCGCTCGCGCCCACCGGTGGACGGCGAGGGCGGTTCGACTGGGCTGCTGCTCAGGAGTCGAACACGAGCAGATCGGGTGTTGCCCCAAGGCCCCTGAGTGCGTCATTCACCGACACGTTGAACTGTGGGGGGCCGCAGACATAGAAATGCTGGCGGAAGTCGCGGACTTGTGCGGCGAGAAAATCACGATCGATGCGCTGGTGCGCGTAGCCCGCGGCCTGCTCGTCGGTGCAGGTCAGGACGCACCGGTCACCGAGCATGTATCGCAACTCCTTCTCGTCGATCACGTCTGCAGGTGTCTTATTGGAAAACAACAGGCTGTGGTCGGCCAGGCGTTGCTCGCGGCCCAGTTGCCGCAGAATCGCGAGGAACGGGGTGATGCCCGCGCCGCCGGCGATAAATACGCCTGGGCCCTTGTAGCGGATGCTGCCAAATGGGTCCGACATCAACAGAGGTGCGCCCGGTTCCAACCCGTGGAGCGCCTGGGTCACGCCTCGGTGCGCCGGGTAGGCCTTGATGATGAACTCCAGCACCCGGTCGTCACGCAGCGAGGTTGGTGTAAAGGGCCGGCCCTCCTCCCGCCAGTCGGGGTGATCGATGGCCAGTTCCACCCCTTCTCCCGGCTCGAACTCGAACCCGTCGGGGCGAGTGACGATGAATCGCTTGACGTCATGAGTGACAAAGCCGGACATCAGTAACGTCACTTGGTGAGTCATGGCTGTTTTCCGTTGTCTCTCCTCGAATGGTCGGGTGCCCGCCGGGCGCTCCACGCCTTGGTCTCGTCGCTCGACGGCCTGATTCGACGAGTCCTGACCCTCACACCCCAGCAAGCCCCCGCTCGTCGATTTCCCATTGCCAAGTATAGAAAATCTTGGAGCGGGATCCCAAAGCGGTGCGAGAACGGGTATTCGACCGGTGCGACACCGCGGAGGGATGGCGTGTGCGCCGTGGCCCCGCCGGGTCACTCTTCAACGTGAGGCGATCCGAGCCCCAACACAAGGCACTTCGGTGGAACTTGCCCTCGCCTTCACGGGAGAGGGGTAAGGCTCAGCCGGGCAGCCAGATCTCCGGGCCGCCGCAGATCTTCGGGTCCACCTGGCCGACGACGTTGCCGTCCTTGCCGTCGTAATCGACGGCGCCCAGGATGGCTCGGATCGCGGTGAGCCGGGCGCGGTACTTGTCGTCGCCGCGGATCACCGTCCAGGGCGCGATGCTCGTATGGCTGGCCCGGAAGGTCTCGGCGATGGCCTCGGAGTAGGCGTCCCAGAGGGCTAAGCCCTCGACGTCGATGCGGCTGAGTTTCCAGTGGCGCAGGGGGTCGGTCTCGCGCCGCAGCAGGCGCCGAAGCTGCTCGGCCCGGCCGACGTCGAGCCACAGCTTGACCAGGATGATGCCCTCGCTGATCAGGGTCTGTTCCACGCCGGGGAGCTGGGCGAAGAAGCGCGCGCGCTCCTCAGCGCCGCAGAAGCCAAAGACCTTCTCGATGACACCGCGGTTGTACCAACTCCGGTCGAATAGGGTCATTTCGCCGGCGGATGGCAGGTGCGCGATGTAGCGCTGGAAGTACCACTGCCTTCGTTCGCGCTCGGTGGGCGTGGAGAGAGCCACGATGCGCGCGATGCGGGGGTTCAGGTTCATGGTCACGCGGCCGATCGCACCGCCCTTGCCGGCACCGTCGCGGCCTTCGAAGACGACGACCAGCCGCGCGCCGCTCTCCCGGATCCAGTGCTGGCACTTGGCAAGTTCGATCTGTAACGGCGCGAGCTCGGCCTCGTAGTCGCGTTTTTTCATCCAGCGGTCGTAGGGGTAGCTGGCGTCCAGTATGTCGCGTTTGCCGCCGGCCTCCATCGCCTCGCGTACCGCGTCGGGGGCCTCGTTGGCAAGGTAGTGACTGACAGCGCCGTCGAAAGGTCGGGGTAAGGGCATCGGCGGGGGACTCCAGTGTCTGGCTCATGACGTATGGAAAGCCTAGACGAATCGGGCCGTTTCGGACACGTCGATGCGATGGGTTCCAGGCCGATGGTGCACAATCTCGCCATTGTCTGGCAAACTCTCCAACGCGTTGCCGAAACGGCGGAAGGCAGTCGCTCGCCGCGAACCCGACCATCCGTTCAAGCTGATCCCGAATACCCTATAGAGGGGGTGGTGCGGCCACGGATATCCTGGCTTGACCGTCAGTCGGTGCGCGCTGCGAGGTGCCGCTGGCGCCTGCCCAACCCGTCCAATCAACAGCGCTTTCGAGGAGTCCCGATGACTCGACCTCTGGTCTTGGCGAGCTTGATCTGCGTAGGTGGCATGGTGCCGACGCCGATGGCGATGGCGATGGCCGGCGATATCCTGTTCTTCGGAGACAGCTTGACCGATTCGGGCGCCTTTGCGCCGGCCCTGCCGCCGGGCACCGGGCGCTTCACGACGAATCCGGGTCCGGTGTGGAGCGAGGTCTTCGCGGCCGGACGTGGGTCGGTGGCGAGACCGGCGAACCAAGGCGGTCTCAATTTCGCGACCGGGGGAGCCCGGGTGACCTCGGCACCGGGCTTCCCGGATGCCCCGCCGACCAACCAGGCACCGCCGCTCCGTGTTCAGATCGATGCCTACCTGGCGGCCGGCGGGGGCGTGGCGCGGCCCGACGCGATGCACGTCGTGTGGGCCGGTGCCAACGACATCTTTCATATCGCGGCGACGCCAGCTGCCGCGGCGACCTACATCCAACAGACGGCCAACGAGGCGGCTGGCGAGATCGGGCGCCTCGCCGCGGCCGGGGCGGGCCGGATCCTGGTCCTGAATCTGCCGGATATCGGGGCCACGCCGGCCGGCTTGGTCCAAGGCCCAGAAGGTGCTGCCGGGTTGACCGCGCTGTCGAGCGGCTACAACCAAGTCTTGTTTCGCGGCCTGGCCGCGAATGGGACCGAGGTGGTGGCCCTGGATGTCTTCCGTCTGCTGAGCGAGGTACAGGCCGATCCGGTTCGGTTCGGGTTCGACAACGCAACCCAGCCAGCCTGCGGAGCCACGCCATCGCTGGTCTGTACCGAGGCCAACCTGGTGGCCGCGGGTGCCGACCAGCGATGGGTGTTTGCCGATGGTGTCCACCCGACGACCGGCGCGCATCGCGTGATCGCCGAGTACGTCGAAGCCGTGTTGGCGGGGCCGGCTTTTATCGGGCAACTCTCCGAGCAGCCGGTGCGAAACCAGATCGCGCTGTCGCGGCAACTATGGCGAAGCGCCGATCAGAACCTGCGGGCGGCCCCGGTCGGTCGTCTCACCGGGTGGGTCAGCGCTGGAGGTGGCCAGACGGACGTCAATCGCAGCGATGGGTCGCCGCGGACCCTGTCGGTCGGGTTGGAGCGGCGCCAGAGCGACGAGGTCATGGCCGGTGCGGCCTTGTCGTTCAATCACACGGATCCGGATTGGGGACGCGCCGGCGGCTATGAGCTCGAGGATTACTCGCTGAGCCTCTATGGCGCGTATCGCCGCGAGGCCTGGTCGGTGATGGGTCTGCTGTCGTTCGCGACATTGGACTTCAAGAGCCACCGTCATGTGCCGCTCGGCACGGCGACCCGCACGCTACGTGGCCGCACCGATGGTTCGCGCTTCGCGCTGGGTGCTCAGACGCATTACAGCTTCGAGCACCAGGGCCTGGCCCATGGGCCGGTCGTGAGTCTGTTGCACCAGCGCGTCAACGTCACCGAGTTCGATGAACGCGCGACCGATGGCAGCCTGTCGACGAACCTCTCCTACGAGCTGCAAGAGCGACACACGACCCTGTTATCGGGCGGCTGGCAGGGAAGGTACCAGATCGGCGCCTGGCAGCCCTATGCCGCAGCGCTGGTCAATCACGATTTCGATGCCGGATCGCGCACGATCCGCCAACGTGGTTCCGCGAGCCTTGCCTCGTTTGGATGGAGCACCGATGGACCGATCGAGACCTACGCGAGCCTGAACCTCGGTGTGCTCGGCCGACTGGGCGATCGGGCCTGGATCGATCTCAATGTCGACACGGTGCCGGGCCGCGATGCGCTCGAGGACACACGGGTCACCGCGACGCTCGGTGTACCCTTGTGAAGCAACTTCTGCGGGATAAGGTACTCGGCGTAGGTGCCCGGTGTAGGTGCGGCTTCAGCCGCAACGCCATATGCCCAGACGGCCACCGCCTTCGTGGGGCTGAAGCCGCACTTACGGTGCCTCAAACGGCAGCCGCGTGAGAGCCGCGTAGGCCTGGTTCGCGAATGGTCGGGAGT
Source organism: Thioalkalicoccus limnaeus (assembly GCF_041197575.1). Taxonomy (NCBI): domain Bacteria; kingdom Pseudomonadati; phylum Pseudomonadota; class Gammaproteobacteria; order Chromatiales; family Chromatiaceae; genus Thioalkalicoccus; species Thioalkalicoccus limnaeus. Next base: position 129,412 of record NZ_JBDKXB010000003.1, read on the forward strand.
TGCCTGAGTCGGATCCGTGACGGCGGCCGCGTGTCCTCCCCGGCGCCGCCGGCTCGCGATCCGGATCGGTCGCGGCCCGCATCCGGCCTCGGGTTCGGGCGGCATTCCGCCACGAGACCGCGCCGGTGCGTGCCCGATCGCCTCGGTTGGTGCGGTGAAGCCCTTTTCGGTATCGTTACACGATGCGATTGGAGAAGATCAAGCTGGCGGGCTTCAAGTCCTTCGTCGACCCGACGATGGTGCCCTTTTCGAGCAATCTGGTCGGCGTGGTCGGACCGAACGGCTGCGGCAAGTCGAACGTCATCGACGCGGTGCGGTGGGTCATGGGCGAGAGCTCGGCCAAGATGCTGCGCGGCGAATCGATGGCCGATGTCATCTTCAACGGCTCGAGCAGCCGCAAGCCGGTCGGTACCGCCAGCATCGAGTTGCTGTTCGACAACAGCGACGGCGGTATCGGCGGTGAATACGCCCGCTTCAACCAGATCGCGGTCAAGCGGCAGGTCTCGCGCGACGGGCAATCGACCTATTTCCTGAACGGCTCGCGCTGTCGGCGTCGCGACGTCCAGGACCTGTTCCTCGGCACCGGGCTTGGCCCGCGCAGCTATTCGATCATCGAGCAGGGCATGATCTCGCGGCTGATCGAGGCGCGCCCCGAGGACCTGCGGCTGTTTCTCGAGGAGGCGGCCGGTATCTCGAAGTACAAGGAGCGGCGGCGCGAGACCGAGACACGGATTCGGCACACCCGCGAGAACCTCGACCGGCTCAACGACCTGCGCGACGAGGTCGCGAAACAGTTGCAGCATCTGGAGCGCCAGGCCGCGACGGCCGAGCGCTATCGGCGCCTGAAGACCGAGGAACGCCAGCGCGAGGCCGAACTGATCGCGTTGCGATGGCAGGTCCTCGACCGCGAGATCGGCGAGCAGGATCGCGCGATCGGCGGCCTGGAGGTCGAGTTCGCGGCGGCCGTGGCCCGTCAGCGCGCGATCGAGGCCGAGATCGAGGCGCAACGCCTCGCCTACACGGCGGCCTCGGAGGCCTTCAACGAGGTCCAGGGCCGTTTTTACGCGGCCGGTGCCGCGATCGCGCGGGTCGAGCAGGCGATTCAGTTCGCGAAGGAGGCACGGGCGCGCCACGAGGCGGAGCGCGATCGCGTGCGGCGCGAACTGGCCGAGGCGACCGAACACCTGTCGCGTGACGAGGCGCGCTTGGCCGATTTGGCGGCGCGGCTTGCCGAGGATGCCCCGGCCCTGGCCCGGGCGGAGGCCGAGCTGGCCTCGGCCCTCGCGCTGGTGGCGGCGACCGAGGCCGAGCTTCAAGACGGCGAGGTGCAGTGGGATGCCTTCAACCGCGAGGCGGCAGCCCCGGCCGAGCAGGCGCAGGTCGTGCGTGCGCGGATCAATCACTTGGATCAAGCCATGGCCCAGGACGAGCGCCGTGCGATCCGGCTCGACGAGGAGCACCGACGTCTCGATACCCAGGTCCTGGAGCAGGAGGTCCAGGATCTGGCGGGCCGTGAGCAAGAGCAGCGCGAGGGCGTTGCGGTGGCCGAGGCACGGCGCCAGGAACTGGACCGCCTGTTGGCCGCGGCCGAGCAGCGGACGACGGCGCTGCAACCCCGCCTGGATCAGGCCCGAACCCGGCTGCAGGAGGCCCGTGGTCGCCAGGCGTCGCTGGTCGCCTTGCAGGAGGCGGCGCGCGGGGAGCCGGATGCGGCCTCGCGGGCGTGGCTCGACGCGCAGGGGCTGGCCGAGGCGCCCCGTCTGCTCGATCACCTGGAGGTCGAGCCGGGCTGGGAGCCGGCCGTCGAGGCCGTGCTCGGTGAACAGCTCCGCGCCCACTGCACGGCGTCGTTCGATACCGTTGGCCGCAGCGCGGGGGATGTCGGCGCGGTGGCCCTGTTCGACACGGCGGCGCCTGCGCGCGCGGGCGGGACCGCGACCCGCGACGACAGCCTGCTGGCCCGTCTGCGCTGCCGCTGGCCGCTGCACCATCTGTTGGGGTCGGTGCGTGTCGTCGATGACCTGGATACGGCGCTGGCGGTGCGCCACGATCTGGCGCCGGGCGAGCGGTTGGTGACCCGGGATGGGGTCCTGATCGGTGCCGATTGGTTGTGCCGGGCGGCGAAAGACCCGACGCTGGCCGGGGTCCTCGCGCGCGGCGAGGCCCTCAAAGTCCTCGAGGGCGAGATCGCCGCGGCCGAGGCGGACTTGGCGATGCTGATCGCCGAACAGGAGCGTCTGGGGGAGGATCGCCGCCGCCTCGTCGCCGAACGCGACGAGGTGCTCGCGGAGATCGCGGCCGCGAACCGCGACCTGTCCCGGCGGCAGGCGGACCTGGCCGCGCGCCGCGCCCGCCTCGAGCATCTGACCGAGCGTCGCACGGCCTTGGACGGCGAGCGGCGCGAACTGGTCGAGCGGCGCGCCGAGTTGCGCGACGAGATCGAAACGGCTCGCGAGGCCCTGCATGACCTGCTCGAGCGCCTCGGAGATCTCGCCGAGCAGCGCGAGACGCTGGCCGCGCAGCGCGAGGCCCGGCGGGAGGCCGTCGCGGCTGCCCGGGCGACCGAGCGGGTCCACCGGGAGCAGGTGCAGCAGCGCAAGATCGCGGTCGAGACCCAGCGCGCCGAACAGGAGGCGACCGAGCGCAACCTGCGCCGCGCGCACGATCAGCGCGACCAGTTGACTGAGCGACGACAGCAGCTCGAGCAGGCGATCGAAGAGACCTGTGAACCTCTCACCGAACAAGAGGCGCAGCTGGCCGACGAGCTTGCGCGGCGGCTCGAGGTCGAACAGGAGCTGCGAAGTGCGCGTGGGCGCCTCGAAGGGATCGATGCCGATGTGCGGTCGCTGGAGCAGGAGCGGCAGCGCATCGAACAGGCGACCGGCGAGCAGGGTAGGGCGCTCGATGGGTTGCGTCTGGCCCGTCAGGAACGCCTGGTCCGGCGGCGCACGCTGGAGGAACAGTTGACGGGCCAGGGCATGACGGCCGCGGCGCTGCTGGACGGGCTCGAGCCGACGGCGACCGAGGCGGCCTGGCAGGATGAGCTGACCAAGCTCGCGGCGCGGATCCAGCGGCTAGGGGCCATCAACCTCGCCGCGATCGACGAGTTCAAGGAACAGTCGGAGCGCCTTCGGTACCTGGATGCGCAGCAGTCGGATATCCAGCGTTCGCTGGATACGCTCGAGCAGGCGATCCGCAAGATCGACCGCGAGACGCGGCACCGTTTCAAGGAGACCTATGATCGGGTCAACGAGGGCTTCGCCGGGCTCTTTCCGCGGCTGTTCGGCGGCGGCCAGGCCTATCTCGAACTGACCGGCGAGGACCTGCTGGAGACCGGCGTGACCGTCATGGCGCGGCCGCCGGGCAAGCGCAACAGCAGCATCCATCTGCTGTCCGGCGGCGAGAAGGCGCTGACCGCGGTGGCCCTGGTATTTGCGATCTTTCAGCTCAACCCGGCACCTTTCTGTATGCTCGACGAGGTCGACGCGCCGCTCGACGAGGCCAATGTCGGACGCTTCTGCGATCTGTTGCGGGCCATGTCGAGTCAGGTACAGTTCATCTTCATCACCCACAACAAGGTGACGATGGAGGTGGCCGAGCACCTGCTTGGTGTCACCATGCACGAACCCGGCGTGTCACGCCTGGTCTCGGTCGATGTGGCGGAGGCGACGCGATTGGCCGCCGCCTCCTAGCGGACCCATCGCCGAGGCGCTGTTATACTCGACGCTCCATCATCATCCACTTGCCTATGAAGACATCCGAATGGACGCCAACACCTTGCGCCTGATCCTGATCGTCGTTGGTGTGATGCTGATCGTCGCCCTTTACCTCTGGGAGCGTCGACGGGCCCGCGCGGACGATGATGACGAATTCGACGACCCGGTCCATTGGGACAGTCGGCGCGACCCGGACGTCGATGTCTGGGATTCCTCGCCCGCTGGGGCCCGGCGGACCGAACCCGACGAACCACGCACCGAAAGCCTTGTCGAACGCGTGGGTCTGGCGCGACCGGACAAGCGTCTGGCCACGGTCAAGCCGCGGCCGGTCCCGCGCGCGTCCGCTCCCGAGCCGGAACCCGTACCCGAACCCGAGCCGGATCTCAGCCAACCCTTGATCGTGCAGATCAGCCTGATCGCGCGGGACAATGGTCGCTTCGACGGCGCGGCGGTGGTGGCGGCGGCCTCGGCCTGCGGTCTCGAACCGGGCGAGATGGATGTCTTCCATTGTTATCTGGGAGACGAAAACGAACAGCACACGCTGTTTCGGGTAGCGAATCTGGTCAAGCCCGGGACCTTTCCGTTCGGGGCGATGGACGGTTTCGAGACGCCCGGTGTGGTTCTGTTCGCGAGCCTCGAGGGCGATGCGGGCGATCTCGCCGTGATCGATGAGATGGTCGCGACGGCGCGTTGTTTGGCCGAGGAGCTCAAGGCCGAGATCCGCGACGAGACGCGCAATCCCTTCACCGCCGCGAAGGAGGAGACCTTGCGTGCGCGGGTGCTGGCCCGCCAGGTGGCGCGCGAAAGCGAGGCCGATGCGCCGTGACCGCGGCGCTGGACGTCGCAGCGCGGATCGAGGCGCTGCGCCGTGAGCTGCATCATCACAACTACCGTTACTACGTCCTCGATGACCCGGAGATCCCGGATGTCGAGTACGACCGCTTGTTCCGCGAACTGGCCGAGCTCGAGGCGGCGCATCCGGATCTGATCGCCACCGACTCGCCGACGCAACGCGTCGGCGCCGCGCCGCGCGCGGCCTTCACCGAGGTCGCCCATCGGGTCGCGATGCTATCGCTGCAGAACGCGATGGACGAGACCGAGATGCGGGCCTTCGACGATCGGGTGCGGCGCGGGCTCGGGGTCGCGGCGGTCGCCTATGTCGCGGAACCCAAGGTGGATGGGCTGGCGATCAGCCTGCTTTACGAGGACGGCTCGTTCGTGCGCGGCGCCACGCGCGGCGATGGGCAGCGCGGCGAGGATGTCACGGCCCAGGTGCGGACCATCCGGGCCGTCCCGTTGCGCTTGCAAGGCGACGGCTGGCCGGCGCTGTTCGAGGTACGCGGCGAGGTCTTCCTGCCGCGCGCGGCCTTCGATGCACTGAACGAACGCCTGCGCGCCGCCGGTGCTCGAACCTTCAAGAACCCGCGCAACGCCGCCGCCGGGAGCCTGCGGCAACTGGACCCGCGGGTCACCGCGCAACGTCCATTGAACATCTTCTGCTATGGCGTCGGTGCCTGGGACGGCGAGCTACCGGCCGCGACGCACAGCGATCTGCTCGCGGTGTTGCGCGGTTGGGGCCTGCCCGTGTCCCCGGAATCCCTGGTGGTCCAGGGGGTCGACGAATGCCTGGCCTATCATCGCCGGCTGGCCGAGCGTCGCGACGACCTGCCGTACGACATCGATGGCGTCGTCTTCAAGGTCGACGATCTGGCCGCGCAGGCGCGTCTCGGCTTCGTGACGCGCGAACCGCGCTGGGCGGTTGCGTTCAAATATCCGGCCCAGGAGGCCTTGACCCGAATCCTGGCGGTCGAGTTCCAGGTCGGCCGGACCGGTGCCGTGACGCCAGTCGCGCGCTTGGAGCCGGTCGCCGTCGGCGGCGTCACCGTCGCCAATGCGACCTTGCACAACATGGACGAGGTGCGGCGCAAGGATGTGCATGTCGGCGATACCGTCTATGTTCGGCGCGCCGGTGACGTGATCCCCGAGGTGGTGCGGGTCCTTCTCGAGCGGCGTCCCGACACGGCAGCACCGGTCGTGCCGCCGACCCAGTGTCCGGTGTGTGGCTCGGATGTCGTGCGTCCCGATGGCGAGGTCGTCGCGCGTTGTTCCGGCGGGCTCTATTGCGCGGCCCAGCGCAAGGAGGCGATCAAGCATTTCGCGTCGCGCCGCGCGCTCGACATCGAAGGGCTCGGCGACAAGCTGGTCGAACAACTCGTCGAGCGGGGCCTGGTGCGGGATCCGGCGGATCTCTACGGTCTGGCGGTCGAGACCTTGGCCGGTCTCGATCGAATGGGGCCGAAGTCGGCGCAGAATCTGATCGAGGCACTCGAACGCAGCAAAGAGACGACCCTCGCCCGGTTCATCCATGGCCTCGGCATCCGCGAGGTCGGGGAAGCGACCGCGGCCCTACTGGCGGCGCACTTCGGCGACCTCGACGCGCTGCTCGCGGCGCAGCCGGCGGAGATCGAGGCGATCCATGGGATCGGTTCGGTCGTCGCGACCCACATCGTCACCTTCTTCGCCCAACCGCACAACCGCGAGGTGATCGAGCGGCTGCGGGAGGCTGGGATTCATTGGCCGCGCGTGGTGCCCACCCAGCCGACGGCGCACCCATTGGTCGGCCTGACCTTCGTCATCACAGGCACCCTGAGCCGGCCGCGCGATGCGATCAAGGCCGAACTCGAGGCGCTCGGCGCCAAGGTAGCCGGCAGTGTCTCATCGAGGACCGATTATGTGATCGCCGGGCAGGACGCTGGCTCCAAGCTCGAACGGGCCAGGGCGCTCGAGCGGCCGATCCTCGACGAGGCCGGGTTGGCCGCGCTGATCGAGGACCCGCGGGCCCATGACGAGTCGCTGAAAAGGCCATCGAGCGCCCCCATTGGCGACTAGTGACTAGGGCAAGGCTGGGATGCTTGCAGCTGCTTCCGCGATGGCGCGGCGTGCCTTAACTAACGACGGGGATATGCGATGGCCGAATTGACCACAGAACAACAGATCCTGATCGCGATGCGCCAGACCCTGGGTGCGGTGATCCGGGATGTGACTCCGGCGCCTGGGCAGCGCCATCCACTGTCGGCGGGCACGATCGAAGACGTCCGGCAGTGTTTCGCGCTGATCGCCGCGCGCGAAAAGGAACTCGCCGACCAACAGGGGCGCGGCGGTGAGCGGCCCTACTATGCCGATGCGAAGCCGACGGCGACCGTGGTTCCGATCGCCGGCCTTGGCGGGAAAAGGCGATCCGACTGACAACGCCGCGCGCCCGTCGCGGAATCGCGGTCCCCTGGGGCCGGGCGAGCCAGCCTAGCGGTGCGCTCGCCCATCGTCGGTGCGCCGCTAGTCGGTAGCGCGGTTTCGTCGATCGAGGTAGGTCAGTTGGTCGGCGATCGTCGCGATCGCCGGGAGTTCCCGACCCTTGCGGGCGGCTTCGCGCAGCGGTCGGCGATACATGTACTCGATCTCGAGCGCGCGCTTGGCGAGGTAGTCCAGGTGCATGCTCGGCGCGTATGGCGTCATCTTCTCGGTCTGGTCGAGCAGCGTGGTGACGAAGCCCTCGGCGAACGGACACCCGCAGGCCGCGGCCGCCTCGGCGACTTCGCCGATCAGCCGCTCGGCCAGCCGGCGCGCGACCGGGTCGCCAATCAGTTCATCGGTGTCAGCCCCGAGCAACACCGATAGCCCGTTGAACGGGATGTTCCAGGCCAGCTTGCGCCAGCGGGCGAGCTGGAGGGAGGGGAGGGCTTCGGCCTTGATGCCGCCGGCCGCAAAGGCCGCGATCAGGGGTTCGAGGAGCCCGCGGTCACGCTCGTCGAACGGGGCGAGCCCGACCGCCCCGTAATCGAGGTGTACGATGTGGCCGGGGCCGACCTTGTTCGAGCACAGGAAACAGACGCCGCCGAGGATGCGCGCCATCGGGAAGGCGGCGGCCAGTTCCTCTTCCATCGTCAAGCCGTTCTGCAAGTTCAGCAGGATCGTCCCTTGATGGACCAACGGCCTTAGGAGTTCCGCGAGGCGATGGTTTTCGGTCGTCTTCAGCGCGATGACCACGACATCGCTGCGCGGGATCGGATCCCTGTCGGCGTAGACCGCGACCGGACAGTGGACTCGATCGCCGAGCGGCGAGTCGATGCGCAACCCATCGCGCCGGATGACCGCGAGGTCGCTGCGGGCGATGAACCGGACATCCGCGCCGCCGACGAGCAAGCGGGATCCATAGAATCCGCCCAGGGCGCCGGTGCCGAGGATCGTGAAGCTTGGCCGGGTGGGGCTAACGGGTGTTTGTGTCATCGTCTAACGCTGGTTCGTTGGCAAGGCTGGTCGGGCCAGCCTGATCGCGCCATTCGCTTGAATCCTGTGTGTGAAATCCCATTGTGTGGCTGGCGGTCGGGAACGAACCGCGCCGATGGCCGTCCGATGCTCCCGGGTCCCTTGAGGTCCCTGGGCCGCAATCGGCCGCACACCGCGCCGTGCGCAAGCTCGCCATGCCGCACGGCCGGTCGCTGATCTGTGTTAACCTCATTGCTTGTAACACTTTCAAGAAGGAAGATAATCCATGACGAAGACCCTATTTCGAACGACCATCGCCATCCTCGCCGCCTCGGTAGCTACGACAGCCATGGCTCAGGTCTCGCCGGAGGATCAGATCAAGTTCCGCCAAGCCGGCTACAGTTTCATGAGCTGGAACATGGGTAAGATCAAGGCCAACCTCGATCGGGATTACAACCATGACCAGGTCGTCGGCGCCGCCAACGCGATCGCGGCGATCGCGAACTCCGGGATGGGTGCCCTTTACGGTCCCGGTACCGAGCGTGATGTCGGCAACGTCAGGACTTTCGTCAAGCCCGAGTTCTTCCAGAACATGGAGGACGTCGGGACCCTGGCTCGCAACTTCAACGCGGCCGCCAACAACCTGGCCGCGGTTGCCGCGAACGGCGACCAGCGTGCCGTCAGCCAGGCGTTCGGCGATGTCGGCGCGGCCTGCAAGGCGTGCCACGACAAGTATCGCGCCGACTGACCGACTGGAATCATTCGCTACACAGCCCACGGGCCGCCCTTGGGGCGGCCTCGGTCTAGTTTCCGAACCAGCCGGCCTACCAGGGCGCGATGACAGGGGCCGGCGGCGGCGCCAACACCGTCATCGGCCCACCAGCGGCCATCCAGGCGACGACCACCCCGAAGAAGGCCGCGATCAGGAAAGCCCATTTTCCACCGCCGGTGGCTGATTTCGCTTGCGGGTCCGCGACGACCTTATACCCGGTTACCATGGGCCGTACTAAATCGTCGCGGCGAACGATCGCATAATACAAGACCGCCAACACATGCAACCCGGCCAGGCCGACGATCCACCAGAGCCCGTCGCGGTGCAGGCTGGTGAGCACCGCGCTGGTTTCGCGCGAGACCAATGCGTTGAAAGGGCCGCGGAAGGCGATGTCGTCATAGGTGAAGAGGCCGATCACGGCCTGGAACAAGAGTACCCCGATCAGCACCAGGACCGATAAGGCCCCCAAGGGATTGTGTCCGACGCCTTGCCATTGGCCGCGGAGGTAACCGAGGATCGTCGAAGGACCGCGGACGAAGTTACGAAACCGCGCGTAGGTGGACCCGAACAGGCCCCAGGCGAGCCGGAACGCGATGAGTCCGATGATCGTCTGGCCGATCAGGCCATGCCAGCGCATCAGATTGCCGCCCTGTAAAGCGGTCAAGATCGCCGCGACCACGAGCACGAAGAGCAGCCAGTGGAAGGCGCGCGTCGGGAGATCCCACAGTAGAATTCGATTCTCTCGCATCTTGTCCCCGTACCTCTGAGGGTTGTCCTGGGTAAACTGGTCCAGTTCGGATGTTGAATACCGGGTGCGTCGCCGTTAGTTTCCCCCAAGAAGCCAGTGGGTGCAAAGCGTTCGCGGCAACGGCCCGGCCGCTTCCCGCGCCACCGCGTGACTGGATACACGCGTCCGCGACGAGGCCCAAGACGCGGGTCAGCGTAGGATTCTCGTGATGACGATCGAAGATGTCCCGGTAAACCTGATCGTCGGCTTTCTCGGCGTTGGCAAGACGACCGCGGTGCGCCACCTGCTCGGACGGCGGCCGTCTGGGGAACGCTGGGCGGTCCTGGTGAACGAGTTCGGCCAGATCGGGGTCGATGGGGCCTTGCTCGATGAAGAGGGCGTGGCGATCCGCGAGGTCGCCGGCGGGTGCCTGTGCTGCGTGGCCAGCGTCGCCTTGACCGCGGGTCTGAACCGGCTGCTGCGCGACGCGCGCCCGGATCGGCTACTGATCGAGCCGTCTGGACTCGGTCATCCGGCACGCCTGATCGAGCAACTGACTTCCGAGCCCTATCGTCGCGTCCTCGATCTGCGGGCGACCATTGGCCTTCTGGATGCCCGGCACCTGCGCGACCCGCGGTATCTGGACCATCCTTCGTTCCAGGACCAGATCCATCTCAGCGACATCCTGGTCGCGAACAAGGCTGATCACTATCATGACGTCGACCGCGAAGCCTTCTTGCGTCTCGTGCGCGGCATCAAGCCGGCAAAATCCAAGATAGCGATCGTCGAGCATGGTCGCATCGAAACCGCCTGGCTGGATTGGCCGCGGTCCGCTGCGCGGCGGGCCCTGTTTCCGGAGGCGCATCGCTTTCTCGAGGAACGATCCGGGTTGGCCGCTGCTGGTCAGGATCCGCAACGGGCGCCTGATCCCTTGCCTGTTGCCCTACCAGTGAAGCCCGGAAGCGACGGAGCCGGCTGGTGGTTCGTCGAGGGTGCCGGAGAGGGTTACGCCAGCGGCGGTTGGTTGCTCGATGGTCGCATGTGCCTCGATGCGAATGGCTTTCGTGATCTGCTCGCCGCGCTCGTGGCCGAGCGGGTCAAGGGCGTCGTTCACACGACCGAGGGTTGGCTGTTGGTCGATCGGGCCGAGGGTGAGGGTCGCGACGAAGCGACCAGGCCGCGTCACGAAAGCCGTTTGGAGATCGTTCATCGAACCCGTCTCGACTGGCCCGATCTCGATGCGCGACTGCGCGGACTGGTCGGTGGTGATGGGCTCGACCTTGTCTAACGCCTGCACAGGAGACTGTCGCAACGCGCGTCGCGTCTTGGCAGGGCCTCGGGCGACGCCGGTCTGTTTGCCACAAGGATTCGGTTTTCAGCGATAATCGGCCGCTTTGTCTTGCGAAGGAGGCCTTGTGGTGTCATCGACCGAATGCTTGACGGCTGCGATGCTCGAGGTGGGCATGAGGCACGTCGTTGATCTGTCCTTCAGCCATGAACAGGTGGTGCAATATTGCGCCCTGACCGGTGACGGCAATGCCATTCATCGCGACTTGGCCGCGGCCCGCGTCCGTTTCCCCGGCATTCCCGACATCGTCGTCCCCGGTGGCCTGATACAGACCACTGTGTCTGGCCTCTTCGGTACCCGCTTTCCCGGTGATGGTTCCCTCGGCCTGACCTTTACGCCCGAGCGATTGCGTCAACCCGTATGTCCCGGCGACCGGATCCAGGTCACGCTGGAGATCACCCGGATCCGGGCCGGAATCGTCGAGGTCGATGTCGCCGTCGACAGCACGGATGGTACGCGCATCACCAGCGCGAAGGCCAAGATCCTCCCGCCGGACGAGGCCTATCGACGTTGGTGGGAAGGGCAGGCGTCGCGCGAGCAGCCGTGAACCCGTCCCGACTGTCGCTCCCTTTCCGTCGATAGCGCTTCAGGATTTCCTGGCCGGGTGTGGGACTTGGGCGAGGTTCGCCGGCCTTGCTCGGTGCGCGTGTATAATGCGCGGTTGTGGACACCCTGATCGAAGCCCGCGACCTGATACGGCTCTACCCCGGCGTACGCGCGGTGGATGGGGTGAGCTTTTCCGTCCGTCGCGGGCAGTGTTTCGGTCTCCTTGGGCCGAACGGCGCCGGCAAGACGACGACGCTCGAGATGCTCGAGGGCATCCAGTCGCCGACGTCCGGATCCATCCTGTATCAGGGGCGTCCACTGGATCGCGACTACCGGCAGGCGATCGGCATCCAGTTCCAGGCGACCGCGCTGCAGGATTTCCAGACGGTGCGCGAGTCGCTGGCGATGTTCGCGAGTCTGTATCGGCGCACGGCCGATCGCGACGAGCTGATCCAGATGTGCAATCTGGCGGAGTTGCTCGACCGGGACACGCGCCGGCTGTCGGGGGGGCAGCGCCAGCGGCTCTTGTTGGCGATCGCGCTGGTCAACGACCCGGCGCTGGTGTTCCTCGACGAGCCGACGACCGGGCTCGACCCGCAGTCACGGCGCAATTTCTGGGGCTTGATCGAGACGGTACGGCGTCGCGGCAAGACGATCCTGTTGACGACCCACTATATGGAAGAGGCCCAGCGGTTGTGCGACGAGATCGCGATCGTCGATCACGGCCAGATCATCGCCCAGGGCGCTCCGCTAGAGCTGGTGCGGCAGCACTTTCCGGCCGCGGTGATCCGGCTCCCGGCGGCGGCCTGGCCGACGGCGACGCCGTTGCCCGATCGGGCCGAGGCGCGTGACGGCGCCATCGAGCTCTTCGTCGACGAGGTGGCGCCACTGCTCGAACACCTCGAACGCATCGGTGCGAATCTCAACGAGCTCAAGGTACAGACCCCGAACCTCGAAGACCTCTTCCTGAAGCTCACCGGACACACACTGAGGGGCTAGGCCATGTGGCACCGGATCCTGGCCATCTTCGTCGCCCGCAATCGGGAGTTCTATCGGGACACCGCGGGGCTGGCCTGGAACATCCTGATGCCGATCCTGATGATCGTGGGTTTCGCGTTCATCTTCCGCGGCGACGCGGCGGATGTGTTCAAGATCGGCGTCATCGGCGACGCCCCGGACCGGGCGAGCGTCGCGGCATCCTTTCTCGAACTGCGCCACGTCTCGTTCGTCCCTGTCGCGGATCCGTCCGCGGGTCAACTCAAGGTCGAGCGCCATCAGCTCGACCTGCTGCTCGATCTGCGCGCGGCGCCGGTCTACTGGGTCAATGTCAATTCGGCCAAAGGGTATCTTGCCGAGCGCCTGTTGCTCGGCGCTGGGTCCTTCGATGAATTCGAGCCGGTTGGCGGGCCGCAGCGCCAGGCCGTGACCGGCGAGGCCCTGCGTTATGCCGATTGGGTACTCCCGGGCATCCTCGCGATGAACATCATGTTCAGCAGCCTCTGGGGCGTCGGCTGGGTCGTGGTGCGTTATCGCAAGAACGGCGTGCTGCGCCGACTGAAGGCGACCCCGCTCAGCCCCTTCGAGTTCTTGAGCGCCCAGGTCCTGTCGCGGCTGTTCGTGGTGCTCGCGGCGAGCCTGGTCGTCTACGTCGGGGCGCAGTGGCTGCTCGACTTCCCGATGCGTGGCTCGTATCTGGCCTTGGTGCTGATCTACACGGCCGGTGCGCTGTGCATGATCAGTCTCGGCCTGATGGTCGCCGCGCGCCTGCGTACCGAGGAACTGGCCGACGGGGTGCTGAATCTGATCACCTGGCCGATGCTCTTGCTATCGGGGGTCTGGTTCTCGATGGACGGCACTAGCCCCGCGGCCCAGGCCGTCTCGCAGGCCTTGCCCCTGACCCATCTCGTCGATGGGGCGCGCCTGATCATGATCGATGGTGCCGGGATCGCCGAGGTCTGGCCGCAGATCGCGCTGTTGACGACACTGGCGCTGGGCCTACTCGCGATCGCCGCGCGACTCTTTCGCTGGGAGTAGGTCGGCCAACCGAATCCCGCCAGCTGACTGATCGTCCCGCTCGAACCGAGACCAAGTTCGAGTCGCGACCAGCGCAGACCCGCATTTCCATGGCAGTCTGGGTGACGACACGGACCTCGGTATCGAATACAGCCGACCTGTCGACGACGGGCACGTCGACCTGGCTTGGCCCCGGCCCGTTGGCCCAACAGGCCGTGTCATACGAGGTTTGCATATGAACGATCACCATCAGCCGACCACCTCGGTTGCCGAATCGCGACCCTGGATCCAATGGAATCCGCCGGTCTTCATCACCTCGGCGGTATTGATGTCGATGCTCGTGCTCTTCGCGACGCTGGCGACCGAGGTCGCCGAACCGCTGTTCAGCGCGATCCAGGGGTGGGTGATCGAGTCGGCCGGGTGGTTCTATGTCCTTGCCGTAGCCGGCTTCGTCGTGTTCGTGGTCGTGTTGGCCGTGTCCGGCCTCGGGCGGATCAAGCTGGGCCGCGAACACACACAGCCGGATTACAGCTACGGGTCCTGGTTCGCGATGCTCTTTTCGGCCGGCATGGGCATCGGGTTGATGTTCTTCGGGGTTGCCGAGCCGGTGATGCACTTCGTCGCGCCGCCGGTCGGCGAACCGGAGGTCGCCGAGGCCGCGCGCCAGGCGATGCGCATCACCTTCTTCCACTGGGGCGTCCACGCCTGGGCCATCTATGCGGTCGTGGCCATGTCGCTGGCCTATTTCGCCTTTCGGCACGATCTCCCGCTGACCATTCGCTCGTCGCTCTATCCGCTGATCGGCGAGAGGATCTACGGCCCGGTGGGTCATGCGGTCGACACCTTCGCCGTGCTCGGGACCCTGTTCGGTGTCGCGACCTCGCTCGGCTTCGGGGTCATCCAGATCAACGCAGGGATCAACTATCTGTTCGATGTCCCGACCAACATCGGTGTCCAGGTCCTGCTGATCACCGTCATCACGGGCATCGCGACCCTGTCGGTGGCCCTGGGCCTGGATGCGGGAATCCGCCGTTTGTCAATCCTCAACATGATCCTCGCGGTCGCGCTGCTGGCCTTCGTGCTGGTCGCCGGACCGACGGTGTTCCTGTTGCAGACGCTGGTTCAGAACACCGGCATGTACCTGTCCAGTCTGTTCGAGATGACGTTCAATCTCTATGCCTACGAGCCAACCTCGTGGATCGGCGGCTGGACTCTGTTCTATTGGGGCTGGTGGATCGCCTGGGCGCCCTTTGTCGGTATGTTCATCGCCCGTGTCTCGCGCGGGCGGACGATCCGCGAGTTCGTCGTCGGCGTCCTGTTCGTGCCGGTCGGCTTCACCTTCATCTGGATGACCTTCTTTGGCGATACCGCGCTGCACATGATCATGATCCAGGGGATCGACGAACTTGCGGACGCCGTCGCGGCCGATACCTCGGTGGCGCTGTTTCAGTTCTTCGAGTATCTCCCTTTGTCGGGGCTGACCGCGCTGGTGGCGACGCTGATGGTCGTGACCTTCTTCGTCACCTCGTCCGATTCGGGTTCCCTGGTCGTGGACATCCTGACCTCGGGTGGGCATGACGAGTCTCCGGTTTGGCAGCGGATCTTCTGGGCCATCGTCGAGGGCGTGGTGGCCGCCGCGCTCTTGATCGCCGGCGGTTTGGCCGCGTTGCAGACGGCGACGATCGCCAGTGCCTTGCCCTTCACGATCGTGATGATCCTGATGTGTTGGGGCCTGTTGCGCGCGCTGCGGATCGAGGGTATCAAGCAATCGAGTCTGCGCGAGGCCCGGGTCACCCCCACGGGCCCGCAGGCCCCGGTCAACTGGCGCCATCGTCTGCGCACGCTGGTGCACCAGCCGCGGCACGCGGAGACGGTGCAGTTCATTCGGGAGGTCGTGCGGCCGGCGTTGACCGAAGTCGCCGACGAGTTGCGGACGATGCATCTCGACGCCGGGGTCGGCGAGGGGGAAGACGGCCGCGTTTGGGTCGAGGTCCGTCATGGCGACGAGATCGACTTCTACTACTCGGTCCGTCCGCGGCCCTACGAGGCGCCCAGCTTCGTCCTGCGCGATACCCGCCGCCGCCGGGCCGAGGCCCTGCAATACTTCCGCGCCGAGGTGCATCTGCGCGAGGGGGGGCAGGACTACGACGTCATGGGCTGGAGTCGTCAAGACATCATCGGCGACGTGCTCGATCAGTACGAGCGGCACATGCATTTCCTGCACAGCGTGCGCTCCTGAAAACAGGGTATCGATTGCCGAGATCCAGCCATCAAGGATCCGGAACTGACATCGGAACGATTCGCCGATCAGCGCGTTTCCACTGAGAGAAATCAGGGGGGCGAGCCCGATCAATCGGACCGCTTCAGCATGGCGGGCCAGATATGGGTCGCGATGTATGCCCAATGATCGGCTGGCTGGGGCAGCAGCGCACGCGGATGCCGACATGGATCGGTGCGAGCCAAGCACCAGTGCGGTTAAGCGAAGGCCGCGCGCTCGTCGGTCAGTGTGACCTTTTGGCTCGAAACGCCTCGGGGTCATCGGTGCCAGGATCACGGATACGGGTGCCGCGAGTCACGGGCGTTCGAGTTGGCCTGCTACCGAGATGGTGCCGATGCCGCGTGGATCGGCGGCGGCCGTGAAGACTCCATCGGGCTCGATCACGACGGCCTGGCTGTTGCCCCATGGCCGGTCGGCGACCCGCAATTGGTGTCCGCGTGCGACCAGCGCCTCGCGCAGCGCCTCCGACAAGCCGTCTGGTTCATACTCCAGCCGATCCGGCAGAAACTGGTGGTGGAACCTCGGTGCGGCCACCAGGTCTGTCGCGGAGCCGCCCGCCTCGAAGGCGAGGGCGGCGAGCAGGACTGTGCTGATGATCCGGCTGCCACCGGGGGTGCCGATCACGGCGATCCGGCCATCCTGTTCGACGAAGGTCGGCGACATGCTCGAGAGCATGCGCTTTCCGGGCTCGATGCGATTGGCCGAGCTCTGGATCAGGCCGTACGCGTTCGGCTGTCCCGGCGCGACCGTGAAGTCGTCCATGTGGTTGTTCAGCAGCACACCCGTTCCCTCCGGCATGAAGCCGGCGCCGAACGGATAATTCAGCGACAGCGTCGCGGCCACCCGATGACCGTGCCGGTCGATGATCGAGAAGTGGGTCGTATCCTGGCCACCGGAAGGTCTGTCCGGGCCCGGGAAGAGCTCGCTCGGTGTCGCCCGGTCGCGGCGGATCGAGGCCGCGAGGCCGGCTGCATAATCGGCGGCGAGGAGGCGATCGATGGGGATCGCGACGAAATCGGCGTCGCCGAGGAACCGTGCGCGGTCATGATAGGCGCGGCGCATCGCTTCGACGATCAGATGCACGCGTTCCGCCTCGTCGACGTCCGATAGCTGGTAGAGCTCGAGGATCTGCAAGATTTGTGTCAGCGCGATACCGCCCGACGACGGTGGTGGTGCCGACACCAGGCGCATCCCGCGGTAGCTCGCGGTAATCGGTTCGCGCCCGACGATCTCGTAGGCGCGCAGATCCTCTCGCGTCCACAGACCGCCGGCCGCGCGCACGCCGGCGACGAGCCGCCGCGCGACCTCGCCATCGTAGAAGCCGTCGTGGCCCGACCGGGCCAATCGCTCCAGCGTGGCGGCCAGCGCCGGTTGCCGGATCCGTGTTCCGACCTCGGGCACCTCGCCATCGCGCAGCAATATGGCCGCGGCCTCGGGATTCGCGCGCAGTGCCGCCAAGCGAAAACCCGCGAGCGACCGGTAACGCTCGTCGACCGGGAATCCATCGCGTGCTAGGCGGATCGCCGGTTCGAGCGCCCGGGCCATGGTCAGCTCGCCGTAGCGGTGGGCGATGTGGTCGAGTGCGGCCGGGGTGCCCGGAATCGCGGCGGCCAGAGGGCCGGCCGAAACGCGGTCGCGGTCGACCTCGCCATCGGGTCCGATGAACATCTGCGCGGTGGCCGCGGCCGGGGCACGTTCGCGCCCGTCAATCAGGATGTCGCGCCCTTCGGATGCGTCGTGTAGGAGCCAGAAACCCCCGCCACCGAGCCCGGAGCCATAGGGCTCGACGACGGCCAAGACGGCGCTGACGGCGACTGCCGCGTCGAAGGCGTTCCCTCCATCGGCCAGGATCGCGACACCGGCGGCGGTCGCCAGCGGATGCGGCGTCGCGATCCCGTGGGGCACAGGATCGGCCCGCAGCAGTGCGGGCCCTATCAATATCCAACCGACGATGACGACCGACGTTAGCGACCGTAGCCATCGATCAGCAAGCAGCCGGGGTCGCTTAGCGCCGTCGAGGGGGGGCGCCTGATCGGGAGGACGGGTCGCCCACGCCATCCTCACAACGCGTCCCCGCCACGACAGATGGTGGAACAGCCCTGCCCCGCGCGGACACCTTGAATATTTCAAGACGCCCCTTCAATCGCCGCCGGCCAGCGCCACGTCGCCCTCGCGTTGACGACCCGAGAGCTCCTTCAGGCAGCGGGAGCAGAGACAATCGCTGTACGATTGGGCGAGCTCTCCAAGGAGATCTTGTGGCAGGGCAACGCCAACGCATTGACAGTGCGGTAGGTCATCGACCTTGCATAGGAACGACGCCCCGCAGCGGGCACAGCGCTTCGGTCCGGGAGTGATGTCATCGGGCCTTGTCCGATCGCGCATGGTGTCACCTTGTTCACTGGGGATGAGTGGAGCCTCGACTCCAGAGTAGCTGCCACTGAACCTGTAGGCCACAGGTTCCTTGTTCAAGGTTGGCCAATCGCGAAGGCTGTCGCGAGCAGAGGGGCCGAGAGTGTCCAGGTTCGTCTGGAGCGGTCCTCGAGCCATGATCCGGCGGCGCGCCCCGCGGCCGGGCCTCGTCCGAGTGGGACGAAGCTTGCGGGCCAGCGTCGTTAGCGGGCTCATCGGGCACCTTTTGCCGTTGCCGTGGTCTCCTCTTGCTGCGCCGCAGCAAGAGCGGTCGCGCATGGTTTCCAAACCAGGCCAACATGACCTGTCAACGCGATACGAAAGGAGATAGCCAGTGATCACCGAAACCTCCCGTCGAGATCCCTTTTCCCTGCGCGGCCGCACCGCGCTCGTCACCGGGTTGGCGAATGCCGACAGCATCGCCTACGGCTGCGCCAGCGCGATGCACGACGCGGGCGCCGAGCTCCTGCTGAGCTATGGGCACCCGAAGGCCGACAAGCACGTTCAGCCACTGGCGGCCGCATTGGGCGGGGCCGAGGCGCTCCTGTGCGATGTCCAGCACGAGGATCAGGTCGCAGCGCTGTTCGAGCGGGTCGCGGCGCGCTGGGGCCGGCTCGATGTCCTGGTCCATTCGATGGCGTTCGCGCCGAAGGACGACCTGCACGGGCGCGTCGTCGACAGCTCACGCGACGGCTTTGCGCTGGCCATGGACATCTCGTGCCACTCGTTCCTGCGTCTGGCGCGATATGCCGAGCCCCTGATGAAGGAGGGTGGCACCCTGATCACCCTGTCCTACTACGGGGCCGAGAAGGTCGTCGATCACTACAACCTGATGGGGCCGGTCAAGGCCGCGCTGGAGTCGGCGGTGCGTTACCTGGCGGCCGAGCTGGGTCCGCAGGGGATCCGTGTCCATGCGATCTCGCCGGGTCCGATCCCGACCCGCGCGGCATCCGGCATCGCGCATTTCGATCGCCTGCTCAAAAGCGCCGCCGAGCGCGCACCGCTGCGACGTCTCGCCGGGATCGACGACGTCGGCCACACCGCCGTCTTTCTCGCCGCCGACGCGGGTCGTGCCTTGACCGGTAGCACGCTCTACGTCGATGCCGGCCTCAACGTGAGGGCCTGAGCCATGACCCATTCCGACGCCAAGAGCTTCATCGAGAATCGTACCTTCGACGAACTGCAGATCGGCGACAGCGCGAGCCTCGAGCGACGCCTCACGATGGACGACATCAAGCTGTTCGCGGTCATGTCCGGCGACGTGAACCCGGCGCATGTCGACGAGGATTTCGCGAAGAGCAGCCGTTTCCAGGAGGTCATCGCCCACGGCATGTGGGGCGGCGCCCTGATCTCGACCGTGCTCGGCACCGAGATGCCCGGGCCCGGTACCATCTATCTCGGCCAGACTTTGCGTTTCCGCGCCCCGGTCGGTCTCGGCGATGTCCTCGAGGTCAAGGTCCAGGTTCGTGACAAGGATCCCGAGAAGAAACGGGTGACCTTCGATTGCCTCTGCACGAATCAGGATGGCCGCAAGGTCATCGAGGGCGTCGCCGAGGTCCTGGCGCCGACCGAAAAGATCCGGCGCGCACGCACGGTGCTGCCGCGCGTGCGGATGGCCGAGCGGGCGCAGCTGCATGAGCTCCTGGCGGCGGCGACCCGCCCGGCGCCTGTGCCGATGGCCATCGTGCACCCGGTCGACGGGCCGGCGCTGCTCGGCGCGATCGAGGCTGCGCAGGCGGGCTTGATCGTGCCGACGCTGGTCGGTCCCGAGGAGCGGATTCGCCAGGCAGCCGAAGAGGCCGAGCTCGACATCTCGCCGTACCGGCTCGTTTCGGTGCCGCACAGCCATGCCGCGGCCGCCGAGGCGGTCGCCCTCGCGCGCAGCGGCGCCGTCGCGGCCTTGATGAAGGGGTCGCTGCATTCGGACGAACTGCTGCGCGAGGTGGTACGGCGCGACTCGGGCCTGCGCACCGAGCGCCGCATCAGTCATGTCAGCGCCTTCGATGTGCCCACCTATCCCCGGCCGCTGTTCATCACCGATGCGGCGATC
Source organism: Thioalkalicoccus limnaeus (assembly GCF_041197575.1). NCBI lineage: Bacteria > Pseudomonadati > Pseudomonadota > Gammaproteobacteria > Chromatiales > Chromatiaceae > Thioalkalicoccus > Thioalkalicoccus limnaeus. The sequence continues at coordinate 149,534 of NZ_JBDKXB010000003.1, forward strand.
AACATCGACCCGAGCCTCGAGGAAAAGATCGACATCGTGCAGAACGCGATCGATCTGGTCCATGCGGTCGGCAACGACCGGCCGCGCGTCGCGATCCTGTCGGCGATCGAGACGGTCAACCCGAAGATCCGCTCGACGATCGAGGCCGCGGCCCTGTGCAAGATGGCTGAACGCGGCCAGATTCAAGGGGCCTGGCTCGATGGCCCGCTAGCCTTCGACAATGCCGTCTCGGAGACCGCGGCGGCGGCCAAGGGCATCGTCTCGGAGGTGGCCGGGCGCGCCGACATCCTGGTCGCCCCCGATCTGGAGGCGGCCAACATGCTGGTCAAACAGTTGACCTATCTGGCCGATGCGACCGGGGCCGGCCTCGTGGTCGGGGCGCGCGTGCCGATCGTGCTGACCAGCCGCGCCGATGACGCGATCACCCGCATGGCCTCGTGTGCGCTGGCCTTGCTGCTGGCCGACCACCAGCAGAAGGTCGGGCGGTGACTGGCGATTGGCTCGTCATCAACAGCGGCTCGTCGAGCCTGCGCTTCGCGGTCTTCGGTGAGACCGGCGGCACGGGGCTGGAAGCGCTCGCGGCGCGTTACCGGGGGCACCTCGCCGGCCTCGGTGGCGAAGCCGTCCGCTTTCGCGTCGAGGATGGCGGCGGCGTTACTCTGATCGACGAGACGCCAACGGGCAGCGTCGATCAGTCCCGTGCGCTCGACTGGCTGCTCGGCTGGCTCGAGGCGCGGGCGGATCCCATGCCGCTGCGGGGCATTGGTCATCGGATCGTTCATGGCGGACGAGATTTCGCCGCACCGGAGCGCCTCGATGATCGCGTGCTGGCCCGCCTTGCGGCTTTGACACCATTGGCGCCGCTGCACCAACCGCATGGTCTTGCCCCTGTGCGGCTGTTCACGAGGCGGTGGCCCGCCGTGCCGCAGGTCGCCTGCTTCGATACCGCCTATCATGCCAAGCAACCGGCGGTCGCCCGATCCTTCGCGCTGCCGCGCCGTCTCACTGATGCGGGCCTGATCCGCTATGGTTTTCACGGGCTGTCCTACGATTATCTCAGCCGGAGATTGGCGCAACGACTCGGCCGGTCCGCGACCGGCCGAGTCGTGATGGCCCATTTGGGCCAGGGTGCCAGCCTGTGCGCGGCGCTCGATGGCGGCAGCGTCGCCTCCAGCATGGGCTTCTCGACCCTCGATGGCCTGCCGATGGGGACCCGCTGCGGTTATCTGGATCCTGGCTTGGTGCTGCATCTGTTGACGCAAGAGGGTCTGAGCGCCGAGCGGGTCGGCGAGATCCTGTACCGCGAATCGGGTCTGCTCGGCGTGTCGGGCCTCAGCGCCGATATGCGGGTCCTGCTCGCCAGCGACGAGGCGGGCGCGCGCGAGGCCATCGAGTTGTTCGTGTACCGTGTTGTCCGCGAGATCGGCGCGTTGGCGGCTACTCTCGGAGGATTGGATCATCTCGTCTTTTCCGGCGGCATCGGCGAGCGAGCGTCTGCGGTGCGCGCGGCGATCGGCGCTGGCTGCCGTTGGCTGGGGCTCGAATTGGATGCGCAAACGAATGCGCGCCACGAGATGACGATCAGCGCCGCAGGCAGCCGGATCGGGGCCTGGGTCATCCCGACCGACGAGGAACGGATGATCGCCTTCTACACACGTGAGCTGATCGGCGCCGATGCCGAGGACTGAACGCGCGTAAGGCAACTCCCGCGAGATAAAATACCATTTGGCTTAACGTAAAAAACACCGCCGAATGCCAGGTGATTGGCCCAGGTCGAGAGGGATTTCATGCTACGGGGTGGCCCCAGCCGGGCGAGTTAGGCGCGTCAACTCGGAACCCGAAGTATCCGGTATGGCGCTCGAAGCGTGCCGTAATCCGACAACCCCGGGGCCATCCCTTTTTCCGTGGGCTTGCTAAACCCGAACGAGACGACGCCATTGGCGTGCCCCCACAACGGGTCCTGATGCGCGGTGCAGGTGCGTTGTAGATGCGGCTTCAGCCGCAGGAAGGCCACGGCCCTGGCCGTCGCAGGCTTGGGGCAGTGACGGTTGACTGAGACGGAACCTCCCGGCATCGACACGACAACCTTGCCCGGAAGGCCCCCTGAAGATCAGCCCGCGGGGTCGACGGCCCTCTCGAACCCGTCACGCCTCGCGTTGCCGTGTGTGCCCCGTGCTAACCTATGCCGTGATCTATACCGAGCCGGTCCGGACCCATGAACGCACCACGCCGCGCTAAGCTTCTCACCAATGGCACCACTCAAGCGATTCGCATCTCGCGGGACTTCGAGCTGCCCGGTCAGGAAGTGCTGATCCGCAAGGACGGCGACCGCCTCATCATCGAGCCCGTCCCGCCGTCGAAACTGCTCGCCGTGCTGGCGACCCTTGACCTCATCGATCACACCTTCCCGGACATCCAGGACCCGGCGCCGGAGCCGACCGAGCTCTAGCGGCTCCCCGCGATGCCGAAGCCCGCGTATCGGCTCGACACGAACATCGTCTCCGATCTCGTACGTCGGCCGGCCGGCTGCATCCGCGATGGCATCGCCGCCCGCGGCGATAAACGGGTCTGCACCAGCATCATCGTCGCTGCGGAGCTGCGTTTCGGCGCAGCCAAGAAGGGTTCCGAGCGATTGACGGCCCGACTCGAGACTGTGCTGGCGGCGCTCGACATTCTGCCTTTCGACGAGCCCGCGGACCGGCGTTACGGCGAGATCCGCCGCTTGCTGGAGCGCGTGGGCACGTCGATCGGCGCCAACGACCTGCTAATCGCGGCCCATGCCCTGGCCCACGGGTTGATCCTGGTCACCGCCAACGAGACCGAGTTTCGTCGGGTGCCCGGGCTCTCTCTCGAGAATTGGCTGAGCACCGGTAATAAGGCGCCTGGCGCGTCAGAAACGTAACAATGGCTGGGATTTCGCGCGATATGCATGCCCGCGCATCTAAGATGGTCGACCCCTAGGGGAAACAAGCGTCCGAACAGGCCGCGCGCGCAAACCGCAGGACAGCGAGTGAAATCGAAACGGGAAAAGAGCATGGCAGAGGAAAAACCTGGTATACGAGCCATTGCTGAGGTGGAGCGAATGGATACCCAGGCGCGTCTCCGCTACCTTAGAGAACAATGGGGCATCAATGACCTGCGTGTTCGCGGGAGGCTGGAGAAACGCCAAAAGGATCTATGGTGGTTGACGGACGTTCGGTCCGAGAGCGGCAAACGGCTGAGATACCCTTTGGCAGAACTCTATTCGAAACCGGATTTAGGAGCACCAGGTGTCTTCGTTGGCAACGAGTCGAAGGTCGCTCCCAATCTGCGCGAATCAGGCACCTATGTCATCGTCGAGGTTTCTCTTGCGCCCGAAAGCGAGCGTAGCAAATGGAAAAACCCGCTGCTGATCTGCGCCGACCCGACATCGATCGAGCCTCTCACCCGCATTGCGGGTGAGCACGTCCATCGTAATGACGACGGGAGCATCGACCTCGAGGAGACACTCTGTCGCGGTTATATCGATGCGCAGTGCGCTCAGGGACGCGATGAATTGACAAAGCTGGGAGAGGATATCGCACGACTCAAGCAGGACCATGCGGATGTTGCAACCCGGTTTCATGCGCTCCGACGCGAGCGCGAAGAGGCCGAGCTGGCGCGGGATCAAGCCCAGCGGGAGGTCGCAGACGCCGAGGCAAAATCGCGACGCCTAGCGCAAGAAATCGAGGACGGCTTTGCCGCTCGGCGGGAGCAACTCGAGAAGGATGCGCGGGATCGCGAGGCGGCGCTTAGCCGCGGTTACGAAGAGCACGAGCGGGAATTGCGGCGGGAGCTGAATGCGATCGAGCAAGAACTGGCCGCTGCGCGGAAGAAGCGGGACCGCGAGGTGGGCGAGATACGGAGCCAGACCGCTGCGTTGCGATCCTATGTCAAGTCCCAAATCGAGCCCTTGCACCGACTGGAATTGATCACCGACACGCAATGGGATGCACTCTTTCCCGACGCCGGCAACACGCCTGATCAAACCCGCGAGGAGTGGCCGGAATTCGACGGTGAAACGACCCAGGCAATCGAACACATCCAGCGCTATCTGTTTGGCCGCGGCATCGGGTACCCCTGGGACCTGCTCGCAAACTTCCACGCCCTCCTCTGCACCGGCGACCTGATCATCCTCTCCGGCCTATCCGGTTCAGGCAAGACTAATCTCGTGAAGTCCTATGCCGACGCAACCGGGAACGAGGCCAGAATCGTTCCGGTCAAGCCTAACTGGACCAGCGCGGAGGACCTGCTCGGTTTCCACAACCCGCTGCAACGGGCCTACGCCAAGACCCCGTTTATCGAGGCCCTGTTCGAGGCCAGTCGCGACCCGGAACGCCTCTATATCGTCTGCCTGGACGAGATGAACCTGGCGCGGGTCGAGTACTATTTCGTGGACTTCCTGTCACGCTTGGAGGACCGTGCGGCACCCAGCATCCCGCTCTATCCGGACGACGAGGCCGGCCACGTCCTGACCGAGCTTCGGGTGCTGATGCAAACGCTCGGCGGCATAGGGCTGAACCTGGGCTCAGCCGACCTGGAGGCCTTGCTCGGGGACGGCCGGACCATGACCCAACTGGCGGAGCGGCTCGGGCTCGGGGATGGCGAATCCTTTGCGCAGTTGCACGCCCGTGTGCGCCGCATGCTGAGCGGCGCCTTGACGGTGCCCCCTCAGCTCCAGATCCCCGCCAACGTGCGCTTCGTCGGCGCCGTCAACATGGACGACACGACGCATTACCTTTCTCCGAAGGTGCTGGACCGCGCACATGTGCTCCAGTTTCAGAGCCCATTGGATTATTGGGACCGGGTTTCCAACCAGATTGGCAAAGCGGATCGGCCAACGCATGGGATTCGCATCCCCGCTAGGGCCTTCCCTCCGCGGGGCGAGTACCCTCCGTATCAGCACGAGGATCGGCTGGTCTTGAAATTGACCGAGTACGGGCGGGACTTCCTCGCACCACTAGGCATCGAGCTTGGCATGCGTCCGCTGCGCCAGGCGATTCACTATCATGACCAACTGAAAGATCTATACGACGAAGGGGAGGGCTTGGACCTGCTCGCGCTGAACAATCTGCTCCGGCAGAAGGTCTTTCCCAGGTTCTCGTTCGATGGCAAGCAGTCAGCGCGCGGACGGGGCGAGCAGAACCGAGATGCGGTTGCGCGTCATTTTCGGGATCGCCTGGTCGAGGACCTCGCACCGCTTTCGAGCCCCGACGGGTCCTTGCTGTTCCGCGCCAGCGATGATCTGGCCGCGATGATCGAGCGTGCCAAGGAGAACGACGTCGTGTACAACTACTGGACCTGATCGGCATGGAGCCGCCTTGCGAGCTACGGATCATCCGTGTCACTTGGGCGCGGAAGGAACACCACACCGAAGTGGCGGCGGCACAGGATCCCGTCCCTCTCGATTACGACGGCGACGGCTGGGTGGCAGAGCTGCCCGCGTATCCCAAGGTGGACGGTGCCCGGTGCGGCCAGTTGGCTATAGCAGTCCCCCCGGGCACCGCTGAGCCCTGCCTGCTCAGGGCTAACGGCGAGCCCTGCGCCCTGACGTCGATCCGCGCAGCCGACGGTCGGGAGTGGTGGATCGAGAAGGGTCAATGGAGAAAGGCGGAAGGAATGGGTTACCACGACGCGCCGCTGTCCCGCCACGTCGGGGAAGCACGGCTCCAGGTGGGTGGCCACCTGATCCGGCTGCGCATCTCACCCACCGGATTCACCCCGCAGGAATTCGAAACCCTGTTGGACGAGTTTCGCAGCGGCGCCTGGCAGTTGATCCTCGATCCGATGAGCCCGACCCGCGCGACGGATCAACGCCGTGACGGAGGCATCGACCCTGCGTTTCTTGCTGCCGTCACAGCATTCATCCGCTACGCTGGAAGGGCGCTCGACCAGCCGCACCGAGAGCTGCGCGAGGTCCGCGAGCGACAGCCTGTCGAGCGTGTCCGCCCCTGCGTCGGCACCTTTCGCGAGCTGGCCGTCCGCGGTGCGCCGCGGCTGATCAGCGGACGCGGACACGCGCCAAGCTTCGATACGCCGGAAAACCGCCAGTTGTTGGCGATGTGCAGCAGGCTGAGGCGCACGCTCCGGGGGTTGTTGGCAGGCGCTGAAGGCGCAACCCGCGACTTGCTTGGCCGCTCGCAACGGGCTGACGAACGGGCGGCCCACCTCCAGGCATCGCTGGGACGAGTGCGAGTTGATGCCCGGAAACTTAACCAATTGATCGAGGAACGGGAAGGGGATATCAAGACCTATCGCCACGTAGTCGGGCAATTGATCGAGGAGGCGCCCGCCAATGCCAGACTAAGCTTTTTCAATGTCGACCAACCGAAGCTCGACGCGCAATACGGGATCGCCGGTTTCTGGTTTAACGCGCGTTCCAAAAATGGCGAGGTCGAAGGGATTCGTCTGAATTTCAACGTTGACCTGCGAACCTTGGAGTCGGTGTTCGACAAGAGGTACAGTTACAGGTTAAATGGTACCTTCAGCGTTGAGCGAAGGGGGGTCGGCACGCAAGGTCGATCCTGGAGCATTTGGCGCGTGCATTATCTGACCGAGATTTCGTCCAATAGGGAGCAACAGCTCCGAGAAGAAATTACGTACTTGGAAACACGCCGGTCGAATTTGTCGGAGAGGGATTTTTGGCTCAGTTTGAACAAGAGTGATACCGATGAGCAACTTCGTGACCTCGCCGAAGCCCGGCGTTCGGCTGAGCGCCTGCGCGCCGCAAGTGCGATCTGGGCGGGAGTCCAGGACGAATTGACGCCCCTGACGCAACAGGTTTCTGCCCTGCAAAGACGCGCGCGTGGTTTGGGCATACAGGAGTCGCGGCACACGGCCTTCACCGGCTCGATGACCTATGTGCTGAATCCGGACTATCGCGGCGCCTTGGCCTTCTATCGGCGCGCGCTGGAAGCGGCCGGATTGACGGCCTCGCAACTCGATGGGCTGCTGCGGTTGGAAGACCTGGGCATTCTCGACTTGCCGGCCGTCTACGAGCGCTGGTGTCTGCTGCGCATCGTGGCGGTGTTGCGTGAGCATTTTCGCTTGGTCCCGCCGCCTGACTTCCGGGACCGCCTGCTCGGCTGCGTCACCGATCGGGGGACTCTGTCGCTTCGTTTTTCAGGAAACGCTATCGGGCGGGACCTGCTGCTCGAATACCAACTTCGGCTGCCGAGAAAGGGCATCCCGGAGAAGCAACGCCCGAACCCGGACTTCATGCTCACGGTGCTGCCCCGCAACCGCCGGGTCGAGATCGGCGGGAATCTCCATCCGCACCTGGTGGTTGACGCCAAGTGCAAACCTTTTTCGCCGATCGAAGAAGCGGAGGCCGGCCAGAGTCTCGTCGAGGCGTTGGACGAGCTGATCGGGAAGAAGCGGTATCACGAGCCTGGGGGTCATCGGGTGTTTGTTCTGCACCCCGGCAGCGGTCCTGATGCCACGGCACGGGTAGCCGACTATTGCCATTTGGGGGGTAGTCCTCTCGTCGCAAACTCAGAAGGCCGCAAGCCGTGGGATCAAGCACCGCCGGATCACCGCTACGGCGCGGTCTTGCTGCGGCCGGGCGTCACGGATCCGCTGATTCGCCTGATCCTGATGCATGTGTATCTAGGACTCGAAGACAGCCTCGGTGCCTACACGAATCGTTCGCCGAGCTATCCGCTGATCTGCCCCGCCTGCGGGGGTGCAGAGATGACCCATGAACCGCCACCTGGCACCCTCGAAACGAAACATCCCGGACGTGCGCAATGGTGCATCGGCTGCGGCCGGATGCTGGTTTGGAATTTTAGCGGTGGCTGCGGCACCCATCTGTTCAAGCTCGGGGGATATTGGACCTTCCATGAGACCCATCCGCTGAACCCCTACGACATCCGCTGCCCCCATTGCGGCGATTACATGTCGATTCCCGAGGAGACGCCCGGCCCGGATCAAGTCGATGACCCGTGCGACTGGGGAGATCCGCCGTGGCCGTGACCCGAACCCTGTTTGTCGATGAATCCGGGGACTTCGCGAAAAGCCCGCCCTGGATCATCAGCGGTGTGCTTTTTGCCGGCAAGCCCGCAGCGGTCGAGAAGCGTCTCGCGGCAGCGCTGCAGCCGGTTCTGCGGCACTATCGAATCGGTCCGGTCGCGAACCTTCACCTGACGGCCTTGCGGCAACAGCGATCGCATTCGGAGGTGATCGAGATCGCCGGCGCCGTGCTCGATGCGGCGCGTGGGTGCGGCGTCCTGACCGGCATGCTGGTCGTCGAGAACGCCCGCGGTGAGGGACTGCGTGACAGCGAGCGGACCTATCGGCTGATGCTGCTCGATCTGCTGGCGCTCGCGGATACGATGCTGCAGGAGGATCGCGACGAGGCGCCGCTTCAGATCATCGTCGCACGTCGCCAGCGCGCCGGCACGGCGATGTCGACACGCGAGGACCTGCTCGCGGACGTGGTCGAGCGCATCGAGGACGCGGTGGAGGTCGGGCTCGCCGCGCGCGGGCTGCTGAGTCGGCTCGAAGCTCGGCATGTGCGCATTTGGCCAGCCGCCGAGTCTGCGGGCCTCGCCGTTGCCGACGTCATCGCCAATCTAACCTACAACCGGCGTCGGCCGGAGAGCGGCGCGCTGTTCCGATCACTGGTCGAGCAAGATCGGTTGCGGATGTTTGAAGGTCTGGGGGGCTATCCTGAACGGCGTGCGCGGGTCGCCGAGCGCGATGGCGACCTGGTCGTGGCTCTGGCTCGCTGGGCGCTGCTCGATTGCGGTGTGGACACCGACAGCGACGAACGTCGCCGCGATGCACTCTCCCGTCTGTGGCGACGCGTGCTCGCCAGCGGCACCACTGGCCCGATGGCGACGCTGGAGGCCGTGCTCGAGCGTCTTTGGCGCTCGCACAGGGCACCCCGGGATCATCCTCGGCTTGCCAGGGCGCTGGCGCAGATGGAGATCGGATTGCGCAATGCGGATGGCCCGCCGAAACTGCTCTATCGGCTGAACAACCTCACGCACCAGGTCGCGAACCAAATGGGCGACCTGTCCACCGCCGAGCGGGTCATGGCGGCGCAGTCGCTGCTGACCGCGGCGGTCGCAGCCGATCCGAGCCTGTTTCACCTGCTGCTGGACGCGCAGGTGTTTCGCGCCTTGACCGAAGAGCTTCGGCTCGACTTCACCGCGGCAGAGCGCCACGCTCGCGACCATCTGCGACTCACCGAGCAATACGGTGCCGTCTGGGAGCTGTTGGAGGGCGCGCCGGGACGGGTTGGCTTCGGCCGGTCGCGGCTTTGGTTGAAGGCCCGGATGACGTGGGTGAGGTCGCTGTTGCTGGTCGGGGAGCCGGTGCAACTTGCCGAGGCCGGGGCGCTATTGACCGGGATCGACCGGGAAGGACTCGCCGACGCGGATCGATGCCGCCTGCTCGGATATCGCGTTTGGTACGCGGTGCGGGAAGGGCGGGTGGCTGATGCGCTGGCGCTGGCCGGGATGCTGATCGACCGTTGCGATGATCGCTTCGCTTCCCACTACGCGGCACGGGCGGCAGCGGATGCGGCCTTGCTGAGCACGGGGGCACCCAAGGATGTGCTCGGGCACATGCTGCGCCAGCTTTGCGTCCGAGCCGAGCGCATGGCCGGTCATCCCGGTGAGCTGCTTTGGCGCGATATCGGCGTGTTGGAGCACCGCATCGCTGCCCGGCCGGGGGCTTCCCGCGACGCATTCGACCGCGCTCTGCGCATCAACGCCACCCTGCCCGAAAGCCCGATCAACTGCTGGAACCGGCTGGTCATCGAGATCCATGCCGCGGCGCTCTGTGGCTGCGCGATTTCGGAGCGCAGGTGGCCCGCGGCTGTGCTCCGCCTACAACGGCAAGCTTGCGATGCTCCGGCTGAAGGCGACCATCTGATGGGCTATCGCAAGGCCAGCCCATACTGACCGAGCCAGTCGTGTCCGAAATGCTGATCCCGAATCGAAAGTGGCTGATTTCGCGTGCTGGGGCGCAGTGCGGTACTGGGGTCAGGGTTGCGTTGTGGCGGAGTCAGGGGCTTGTCCTTGATGAAGCGTGCACGATGGCGACAGGCTCGAAACCAGCGTCAGTCTCGGCAACGAACGCAGCACGATCGATTCGCAGCGACTCAGTCTCTCGGCAGGATCCGGGCGAAGAGCTCGCGGCGGGAGATGTCGCGCTGCAGCGGGCAGTCGCGCTGGGCCTGCTCCATATTCTCGTCGCGGATGCGGATCACCTCGGCCCAGGCGTCGAAGCAGGCCTCGGCGTCGCGATACGGGGTCATGTCGAGGCACAGGGGTTGCAGCAGGTAATGGCCGAGGTCCGGGTCGTGATGGATGTGGGCGCGTTGCGGCTGATCGAGGAGGCGGATCTCGAGCGCCGGGCCGAGCACCTGGTAGGGTGCGTCGCGACGTTCCGACGCCGACCAGCCTGGCGGGATCGGGATCGGCGGCGGCTGTTGCGGGACGAAGAGCCGCGCGAGCATCCAGGGGGTCAGCAGCAGCAGGACGCGCCAGTCATCGAGCGGCCGATAGGCGCGCACCTCGATACCGAGGGCCGTGTTCAGCAGCGGATCCGAGCGTCGTAGTTCATCGAGGATGCGCCGGTGCGCCGCGATGACCGCCGCCGTCAGGCTGGCCTCGTCGAGGCGGTCGGCGGCGAGCAACTGCCAACCGGATGGGTCGCTGTCGTCACGCATCGCCGGGTCCGGGCCGGCGCAGGGCCGCGAGTTGGCCGCCCAGCTCGCGATACAGGATCAGGTCGGCGGCGTCCTGTAGGTCCGCCGCGAAGCGCGGCAGCCACAGGGCGAGATGCTGATCCCACAGATGCGCCAGCAACTGCTGCGGTGGATCGGCCAGCGGCGGTCCGGGCTCCGCGTCGGACGCGCCGGCGGCCCCCCCATTTGGGTCCTGGATCCGCGCGATCAGATAGGCGGTACATTCGAGCTGGGTGCCCAGGTAGTCCGCTGGGGCGCCGGTCGCGGTCAGTCCGGCGCGGCGATAGAGGTCGATCAGGTCGGCGCGGACCTCGCCACCCATGCGTCCCTCGCGGTACGCCGATTCGAACGGCGGGCACGGCGTTTTCGGGAAGCCGTTGACGAAGAGCCGCGTGTGTTCGCCCTGCCATCTCGCGAGGGACAGGTCCGCCAGTTCGCGCCGTGCCGGCGCGAGCCACGGGGCCGCCGGTTGCCACTCCTCCAGGATCCCGAACGATTCGGCGATCGGCTGGGCGAGCAGCGCCGCGAGCCTCTGTAGATGGTCGGGTGTCTGGCTCATCGCGGGTGCGGGATCGTTGGGGTCCGGATCGACCGGACCCCGCGCCTGATCACCAGGGATAGGCATAGACACCGGCGTACATGAAGTAGTGGCGCAACAGGTAGCCGCCGGTCAGCCCGAACACCGAGGCCGCGATGATCGGCATCCGCGTTGCCCAGCCGGTGATGACCCCCCTCAGTTCGAGGAAGAAGGGCACCAGCAGGCCGAATCCGATGAAGCCGATCAGCCAGCCGAGATCGGTCCACAGCAGTTCCCACGAGCGCATCGCCGACTCGGATCCGCGTTGCAGATAGAAGAACAACGAGGCGAGGATGACCAGCTTCGAGGCGATCAGCACCAGGTCGATGCGCTCGTAGAGACCGCGGATGACATCGTCGGCCGCGTCCCGGATGACCGTGTACATCAGCAGCAGCAGGAAGGCCATCGCGGTCGAGAAGGCCGACACTGTGAACAGCAGCGGCACGCCCGGATTCGCCCACAGGGCGACGCCCGGGAAGGATTGCAGCAGGAGCCCGGTGTAGACGGCGACGCCGACGCCATTGATGACGGCCAGCCACCCGACCAGCTTGCGATGCCGCGCGACCAGGCCGGCGATGCCCCGTACCAGGCGCTGCGCGAGCAGTTGGCGGATGACCGGTAGGCGTTGTAGGGCTGGGGTCTCGCTCACATAAGGCAGCGCGTACAGCACGCCCCAGGCCATCATCCAGATGATGAACTGGGTCCCCCAGGCGATCCAGGCCGTCGGTTGGTTGATCAGCACCAGCGGATTCAGGATGTGGATCACGGCCCGGTGGTCGAGCAGGTGCGTGAACAGCATCAGCGACCCCAGGGCCAGCAGGACCACGCCCGAGCCGGCGCCCCACAGGACCAGCTTGCGATGCGGTTTGAGATACATGTCGGTGAGGAAGGTCACCGCCAGTGTCGCGGCGCCCAAGCCTCCGAAGTACAGATAGATCGCGATCCACCAGGTCCAGATGCCCTGCGTCGCGTAGGTCATGGTGACGTCCATCTCAGCCCCTCCACCTCAGGTCGTCGATGTAATAGACGCTCGGACGCGTGCCGATATGGGGCAACAGCGGCCGGGCCACCCCGCTGGCCACCATGCGTGCGACCGGATCGCGTGGCTCGTCGAGATCACCGAACAGGCGTGCCGAACCGACGCAGGTCTCGACGCAGGCCGGCTCCTGGCCCTTGGCGACACGGTGGTCGCAGAACGAGCACTTGTCGACGCTCGGACGACGTCGTCGGTAGTCGGAGCCGTAGAAATCCCGGCCGCGGCGGACATCCGCATAGGTCACGTCGACGCGCGCGTGGTAGGGACAGGCCATCGCGCAGGCGCGACAGCCCATGCACAGGTTCTGATCGACCTTGACGATCCCATTCGGTTGCTTGGTCGTCGCGCCGGTCGGACAGACCGTCATGCAGGGCGGGTTGTCGCAGTGGTTGCACAGGCGCGGGAAGAAACGCCGGTGCGTGTCTTCGCCGAAGCCGATCTCGTTGTCGTGGACATAGGTCCGCCATTTGTGTTCGTCCCAGACCGGGGTCTGGTTCTCCAACGCACAGGCCGCCATGCAGGCATTGCAGCCGACGCAGGTGTTGAGGTCGATCACCATCGCGTAATGGGTCATGTTCGCTGCTCCCGCCTAGGCCTTGGCGACTTTGATCGTAAATTCCTGGGATCGGAACCCGGCCACCACCGGCTCGACCTGATAAGGAATCAGGCGACTGGTTGCGGTGCCCTCGCCGTGCGTGCGCGACAGGGCCTTGTTCTCGACGCCGAACGACGAATAGATGAACAGGGCATCGCGGTGCACGAGGCGGGTCACGTAGGCGCGGCCATCGGTGCGCTGCCCCGATTTGGTGTTGGTCAGCCAGATGCGGTCCCCGTGTTCGATGCCGAGCCGCTCGGCCCGCTCCGGATGGATCCAGACGCCCTTGTAGATCTCGTCCTTGAACTGGTTGATCGCCCAGAGCACCGGGTTGTTGCTGTTCGTCGAACCATGCGATACGGTCGGCGATTTGCCATAGGTGAAGTAGAACTCGTCGGGCGGCAATGGATCGCTCATCGTCAGGCCGACGCGGCACTCGGCCGGGATGTAGGTAGCGAGCACGTTGAAGTTCGGTTCCGCGTGGCCGGCGTCGCGCAGCGAGCGCAGCAGGCCGCTGTAGAACTCGAGTCGTCCCGAGGGTGTCGGCACCGGCATCAGGCGCGGCATGCTCCAGTGCGATAGCACCTCGTGCTTGTCCTCTTCCAGATAGATGCCACGCTCGCGCAGGACCATGTCGAGGCGTTGCGGCGTGGTGCCGATGCGCGCCGCGGTCTGGTTGATCGACACCTCGCGGCACGCGGCCGTGAAGGCCCCGCGCTCGTGGGTTTCGCGGGTCCTGGCATGGACGGCCTTGACCGGTCCCGCCTCGAGGCCGGTCAGCATCTCGACCCAGTCGAGGAACTTGTCGGTATTGCCGCTGATGATCTCGGTCAACCGCAGCAGGATGTCGGCGATCTCCTCGGTGTCATAGAGCGGATCGATCGCGGCATAACGGGTCGTCACGGCCAGATCGTGGTTGACACCATTGCCGTAGACGGTCGGCTCGCTGCGTTCGAGGTAGGTGCTGTTCGGCAGGATCACGTCGGCGTACGGGGCCGTGTCGGATGGCAGCACATCGACGAGCACGACCAGGTCCATGTTCTCGTGACTCAGCGTCTCCTTCCAATAGGTATCCGGGTAGTAGTGGCGGACCGGATTCGCCGCGTTGATGACCAGCGCGCGCGTCAGATAGGGCTCGCCCTGCCAGAGTACCTGGCCCTCGACCGACTCGCGCAGACCGGTGTCGGTCATCACCGGCAAGGCGACGTTGAAGCGGCCAGCGGCCTTCTCCTGCGCGTTCCAGGCCCAGGTCCAGCCCGGCCGGCCATGCGAGAAGTTGTCGCCATTGGAAACGGCGTCGATGACCATCTTGGCGAAGTGCATCCCGGCCAGATCGGCCATCGGCGCGGCGATCTCCTTGCCTTTTTCGTAGGCCTGATACATGTGCGCGGCCTTGTGATGGACCTCGCCGGAGTTGATCCAGCCGCCGATCGAATCGATGCCGCCGGTCAGGGTCTGGACCATCGCCTGGACGCGGCGCAGCATCAGCACGTTGCCGAAGCGTGCCCCATGCCAGCCCGGATCGACGATCGCCGGGCGTGTCGTGCCGAATTCGCGCGCGATGCGGGCGATGGTCTCGGCCGGGACGCCGGTGATCTCGGCCGCCCACTCGGGCGTGCACTCGGCGATCTCGTCCAATTGCGCCTGAAAGACCGTCGCCACCGGGCGGCCGTCGACCGTCAACCCTTGCGGCGCCCGGAGCGCCGGCACGATCGTCTGTCCGGCGATATCGCGTCGGTTGTCGTGATGGAAGGCCGGGAGCGCATGCAGATCGTTGGTGCCGTCGGCGACCACCATCGGCCGGCCTTCGTCGTCGGTGACGAGGCGCCACTCGCCTTGCTCGTCGCGGGTCAGGAGGAACGGCAGGTTCGTATGGCGCTCGACGAATTGCGCATCGTAGAGGTTGTCGGTCATCAGGGTCCGCAGGAGCGCCAGCATGAAGGCCAGATCGGTCCCTGGGCGGATGCGGATCCATTCATCGGCCTTCGCGGCCGTCTCGGAACAGCGCGGATCGAGCGCGACGACCTTGGCGCCGTTCTTGCGCCCCTGCGCGAACCGCACCATACGACAGGTCGACACGCCGCCGATCGACGCATTGTTGGCGACGAAGAGGATGTACTTGGCGTTGTCGAAGTCGGGCAGGATCTCGTCGTGGATATTGAAATTCCCGGTCACCAGGTCGGTGCCCAGGTGGCCGGTCGTGACGCAATGCTGCATCGGCGAGGCGATGATGTTCGGGACCTCGTTGGCCATCGCGAAGGGCACCGCCCAGTTCATGTAGAAGACGCAGGAGGTCCAGCCGCCGACCATGGTCCATTCCCACGGCTTGATCTCGCGCTCCTGGGTCTTTTTCGCGATGTAGTCCCAGGCCTCTTCCCAGGTCGCGGCGCGGAAGGCGTATTCGCCGCGCCGGCTGCCCTCGACGCGGATCAACGGCGTCTTGATGCGGTCGTTATCGTAGGTCTGGCGCAGGCCCGCCTGACCCCGCGCGCACAGTTTGCCGCGATTGAGTGTCGAATGTGGGTTGCCATCGACCTTGACGATGCGTTTGTCGCCGTTGCGGTTGTGGGTCGTGACCTTCAGGTTGCACAGCGACGAACAGAAATTGCAGATGTTATAGGTCACCTCCTCGATGACCTGATCGCGGCCGACCGCCTGACCGACGAAGCCGCCAGCCGGCGACAGCAGGCTCAATCCGGCCGTGCCGTAGCCGGTGGTCTTCAGAAAGGCGCGGCGTGAGAGGCGTGGAAGGCTCCAGCCCATGGCATCCTCCTCGGGGTCGAGGTTCGACCGTTGATGGGGGCTGCTCGGGTACCGCGTCGAGCAGTCGGTGGGCCGAGAAACTACGCAAGACAGGGCCGGGCGGTCTACGCAATCCTTAGGATTGGTTGACTTGCATCAAAACCCGATCAATTTCCTGGTATCTTTGTAAGTTACTGATCGCGGTGGTATCTGGCAGGCTGAGTGGCGCAGGCTCCGGTTCCGCCCGGCTCAGGCCTTACACTTTTGGGTCTCGGCGCTGGGTCGCCGCGAAACTCACCCGCCGCGTGCATAGCCCGCCGCTAATCCTGTGCCCACCGCCTGCCGCACATCCCGCACCGATCTTATGTGGCACAATGAAGCCGACGACGTGCCCGGCGTCGCCTGACCGGGGAGACCTCGGGGTCCGGGTCCACTCCTGATCTTCGTGCGGATCCTCGCACTCAGCCGGGCACGCCGGCCGTGTCGTCCGCCCGTTGACGAACCCAAGGAGCACCTCTTCATGGCCGGTCATTACTTCCTCGCGGGCTCACTGGTCGTCCTGGTCACGCTTCTGCTGGTCTTCGGTGTGTCGGATATCGGCGACGAGGATGCGCTGGCGCGCTATCAACAGGGTGTTCCGTTGCGCGTCGGCTACGCGCTCGAACCACCCTTTGCGATGATCGATGACGAAGGCCGAGTCACCGGCGAGGCACCCGAGGTGCTGCGCCACCTTCTGAGGGAGCTCGGCGATGGCCCGGTCGTGTGGATCCATGTCCCGTTCGCCGACCTGATCCACGAATTGGAGAGCGGGCGCATCGATATCATCGCGTCGGGTTTTTTCGTGACGCCGGAACGCGCCGAGCGGGTCCTGTTCACGCAACCGAAGGCGTGGCTGAAACCAGGGCTCCTGGTGTCCGGCGACAATCCACTCGGATTGTTCACCCTGCATGACATCGCGGCGCAGCCGTCGGCGCGGCTCGCCGTACTCGCGGGGGCCGTCGAATACGATGCGGCCTTGCGTGCCGGAATTCCGACGAATCGGATCCTGTCTCTTCCGGATGTGTCCAGTGCCATCGCGGCCCTTCTGACCGGCCGCGTGGACAGCCTAGCCCTCTCGGTCCTGTCTTTGGAGCGAGCGACCGAGGCTCTCGGCAGCGCCGTCCAGATCATCGCGCTGGAGCGAGGGGCCGGCATCGACGCGGAGCTTCCGCTCGGGCAACCGGCCTTCGCCGTACGCCATGCCGATCGGCGTCTACGCGATGCGCTGGACCAAGCCCTGGCCGACCTCGTCGGCACCGACGAGCATCTGGCACTGGTTCAGCCTTTCGGCTTCACCAAGCCCAACCTGATACCACCATCTGGAGATCAGCGACGATGAAGGACCGGTTCGCCCATTCGTTGGGCCTGGCGGCCGTACTGGTCCCATTGACGCTGTTCGTCACGGCGACGATCGGCCTCATGGCTCATTCCCACTTCGGTTGGGATCGGACGCTGCGCGAGGGCACCGTCCTCCTCGATCGGCTGGCCCAGTCGCGTCGCTTCGTGTTGACGGCGGAGCTCTATGCCGAGCAGATGCTCGCCGGCGTCCCGGCCGCCGAGGCCGATCGCGTCATCGCGACGCTGGAGCGTGCCCTGAGCGCCAGCCGCGACCTGACAGAGGGTCACGGACAACTCGCCGGTTTCGTCGCTGAGGTCCGTTTGACGCCTGATCTACGGTCGAAGGCCGAGGCCTTCGAGCAGGCGCTGATGGCGGTCGGCGCAGCCTTGCGCGCGCGCCTGGCTGACCCGGACCGCTACCAGGCGCACGATCTCTCGCCGTATCGACAGCGATTGGACCAGGCCGCGGCGGCGCTCGAGCGCGACGTCCTGGGCGCGTTGAAGGACCGTAGGGCCACCCAACATCGCGAGGACGCGCGTAACATCCTGCTCGTCGGCCTGCTGACGCTGTTGCTCTACGGGCTTCTTTATCAGGCCCACCGGCGACGGGATCGGTCCTTCGTGGCGTTGGTCGCCAGCGAGACGCGCCTGCGTGGTCTGATGCGCCTCCACGCCTTTTTGAGCGAGATCAATCAGGCGATCGTGATGTCGCGCTCGCGCGACGATCTATTCAGGCGGGTCTGCGAGGTCTGCGTTGGCCCCGGCGGTTTCGACCTCGCTTGGATCACGCCGCGGGTTGGAGAGGACGCCATTGGACCACCGGTGGCGGCGTCCCCCGCGCACGCGGGTCGGTGGTCGAAGTCGCCCCTCGATCTGGCCGAGGTGCCGCCGGCGTGGCGTAAGGCGTGGGCAGCGGGCGAGGTCGCTCGGGTGCCTGATCTCGGTGCCGTGGCGCCTTTGCCTGGTTGGGCGCGTGATCTGGTGGATCGCGGTCTTCGCGGGTACGCGGCGATCCCCCTGGTGGGACGGGATGGCTGGCGAGGCGTGCTGCATCTGGCCGCGGCCTCGTGGGTCGTCGACGAGCGCGAGGAACGGCGCCAACTGAGCGCGATCGGCGCCAATCTTTCCTATGCGGTGACCCAGTTCGAGCTCGACCTGGAGCGGAAGGTTCAGGCCGAGCGGATCGCCTTGCTCGCTGCGGCCCTCGAAAGCACGCGGGACGCGGTCCTGATCACGGACCGCGGTCACACGATCGTCTCGGCCAATCGTGCCTTCGAGCACCTGTCCGGTCGTCGCGAGGGCGAGATCGTCGGCCGCAGGCCGGATCTGTGGAGCTCCGAGATCCAGGATGATCGTCTCTGCCGCGCGCTTCAAGCGGAGCTGACGCGCACCGGCTCTTGGCAGGGCGAGATAGCGAGTCGCAGGGGCGATGGTGGGAACCTGTCGCTCTTCGTGACGATCGACACCGTGCATGGATCGGAAGGGGCGACCGGTCACTATGTCTGGGTCATCACGGATCTGACGGAACTGAAGTCCGCGACCGACCGTATCGCGAGCTTGACCCATTTCGACCCCTTGACCGACTTGCCGAATCGCGCATTGATCCGTTCCCGGCTCGAGCACGCGCTCGTTCAAGCCCAGCGGGATCGTCGGCGGCGCGCGATCCTGTTGGCCGATCTCGATCATTTCAAGATGATCAACGACGGGCTTGGGCCGGCTGCCGGTGATGAGCTGCTGGTGGCCGTCGCGCGCCGCCTGCAGGGCCAGTTGCGAAGCCACGACACCTTGGGCCGCCAGGGGGGCGACGAGTTCGTCGTCCTGCTCGAGGAGGTCGCCACCGGCGAGGAGCCGGGCCAGGCCGCCGCCCGGTTGATCGCGGCGCTGGCCAGCCCTTTCACGCTGTCGACCGGCGCGGAGGTCTTCGTCCAGGCGAGCATCGGAATCGCCCTGTTCCCGGATGACAGCCAGGATGCGGCTGAGCTGTTTCGCTATGCCGAAGCCGCGATGCACGAGGCCAAGAGGTCGGGGCGTGGCACGCACCGCTACTATTCCCACGCCTTCACGCTGGCCGCGAGTAGCCGGCTTTCGTTGGAAGGCCGCTTGCGGCGAGCCCTGAAACACGAGCAGTTCGAGGTGCACTACCAGCCTCTCGTCAACCTCGCCGACAACCGCGTGCTGGGCGCCGAGGCGCTGGTGCGCCTGAGAGCGAATGGCGAAACGGTGGTCGGTCCCGGAGACTTCATCCCGATCATGGAGGAGACCGGATTGATCATGCCCCTCGGCGATTGGGTGCAACGCACCGTCTGTAGTCAGGGTCGGCAATGGCTCGATGACGGTCACCTGCTCGGGGTACTGGCCGTCAACCTGTCCGCGACCGAGGTCCGCAGCGGCCGCGTCGCCGCTCAGGTGCGCCGAACGCTCGATGAGACCGGCTTCCCGCCGTCCCACCTGGAGCTCGAGGTGACCGAGTCCGGCCTGATCATGCGCGGCGATGAGGCCGAGCGGCTCCTGCTCGCGTTGAAGGACTTGGGGCTCAATCTGTCGATCGACGACTTCGGGACCGGCTATTCGTCGTTGGCCTATCTGAAACGCTTCCCGATCGACAAGTTGAAGATCGACCGCAGTTTCATCAAGGATATCCCGGACGATCGCAGCAGCGTCCAATTGGCGGCGACCATCATCGCGATGGCTCAGAACCTCGGCCTGCACGTTCTGGCCGAAGGCGTCGAGAGCGAGGCCCAGCGTGCCTTCCTCGGCGCGCGTGGGTGCGGCGCCTATCAGGGGTTCCTGTTCAGCCGGCCGGTCCCGGCCGACGAGTTCGTGCTGCGCTTCCTCGCACCCCTGAAGGGCGCGGCGGCGGGTGCCGATCCGGGTAGTCCACGGGGGGCCTGACCGGAGAGGTCCACCGCCTCATCGGTCGGCCCCGTTTCCGGTCGGTCACCGGGCGCGGAGCACGGGCGTTTTCGAGGCACGCGGGCGCCCGATATGGGATCATGGGCGCCTCGCTGCGCGTTGGGCTCGGTGCGGCGAGGTCGTTGCCGCGGCCCGGTCGCGGGGCCTTCATTGGGGGATGACCATGTCGCCGCCAGCGGTTCAGCAAAGGTTCGATTTTTCCAATCCTCAGGGAGAGCGGTTGGCCGGTTTGCTCGAACGCCCGGCCCGGCCTCGGGCCTTTGCGCTGTTCGCGCATTGCTTCACCTGTTCTAAGACGATCGGGGCCGCGACCCGGATCGCGCGGGTGCTCGCGGCGCGCGATATCGCGGTGCTGCGGTTCGATTTCACGGGTCTTGGCAACAGCGAAGGGGATTTCGAGAACACGAACTTCTCGTCGAATGTCGCCGATTTGGTCGCCGCGGCCGACCATCTGCGCCGTGCCGGCCATCCCCCGGAGCTTCTGATCGGTCACAGCCTCGGCGGGGCCGCCGTGATCGCCGCCGCCAAATCGATCCCCGAGTGTCGTGGCGTCGTGACGATCGCGGCACCGAGCGACCCCGGCCATATCCAGCATCTGTTCCAGGACAGTCTGGCGACCATCGCCGAGGAGGGCGAGGCGATCGTGCATCTGGCCGGCCGCCATTTCACGATCACGAGTCAGTTCGTCGCGGACATCGCCGAGAAGAACCTGCGCTCCGATCTGGTACGGCTGCGCCGTCCGCTGCTCGTTTTTCATTCACCGGCCGATGCGATCGTGTCGATCGAACACGCCCGGCTTATCTTCGAGGCCGCGAGGCACCCGAAGAGTTTCGTGTCCCTGGACGAAGCCGATCATTTGATCACCAAGCCGGCCGATGCCGAATATGTCGCCGAGGTCATCGCGGCCTGGGCCAGTCGCTATGTCGCTTCCCGTCGAGAGTAGTCTTCGATGAAAAAGATTGGATTGATGCTGTTGTTGTTCTTGTCGCTTGCGTCATCGGCCGTCTGGGCCAGGATCCCAGCGACGCCTGTGATGACGCTGTACGAATTCAACGGGCCGCGCGAGATCCCCTATTACCGGATCGAGTCCTTCGCGCGCGATGGGGCGGTCAACCCGGCCGGAGCCCTGGCGCAGGGCAGTTCGGTGATCCCTTGTCTCGTGATCCGCGATGGCCGCCCGCTGACCGACGCCAGTGGCACGCCGTTCGTCGGCTTCGAGGTCGTCATCGATGCGCGCCACGCGACCGCGGCCGCGACCGAGCGATTCCGCGAGGCGGTCGCGGCGCAGCGGGGTCGGCTGGTCGCCAATCACCACTGTGGCCCCGATGCGCGCTATGTGATCGATGTCCGCAAGCTGTATGCGTTGAACAAGGCCCCGTTCTTCGCTCCGGTCGCCGGCCGCTCGGCCGGCACACCGCGGGCCACCGCGGGCACCGAGTTGGACCAGATCGTGCGCACCTTCCATCATTCACCGCACTGCGATCGCGCCAATCACGAGCTGATGGGGCGTCGTCAAGCCCTCGAGCGGGCCTGGGACGCGTTCATCGCCGAGCACCGCAGCCGTTGGGCGCAGGAGACCTTGGCTCGTGCCAAGCACCTCGACTACGCGATGCGCACCGCGATCTTCGAGGGTCATCTCGACCGCGGCTGCAGTGCCTATGGTGCCTGCGAACGCAATGTCATCGTGCTGTCGATCCGCAACCGTGCGCGCGGCCAGTGCTTGTCGCGTCAAGGCTGCCGTTTTCCTGGCGATTTCCAGGGCGCCTCCTCGTCGGTCAGCCAGTACAACATCTGGGACGAGTTCCTGACCCAGGTCTCCGGTTTGACGGCCTGCTTCTTGCGCGAGGACTTGAGTGCCGGTAGTGACGCCCGCGCCGGCTACTACCGGAGGTTACAGGCCATCTATGGCCAGAGCGTGGGTGACGCGGAGCGCATCCTCTACGGGTCGGATCAGGATCTGCGCGAGGTCTTCCCGGGCGTTCCGCTGAACGATCTGGCGAGCCTGCGCCACTACTACCATCCGCCGGCGATGGGCAAGTGTTTTCCGCACCATGACCGCGTCGAATACATGTCCGGCGCCGTCGCGCGCAAGGGGTCGGATTTCGCGCTGATCGCGAACACCCGGATCCAGGTCGGCCACAAGACCGCCGGCGGCTACCCGTTTCAGGAGTTCCTGTTCGAGCAGGTCGGCGATCGCGACCGGGTGAGTCTTCAGGATAACTACCCGGGCTTTATCGTCGACGAGCGCAAGGTTCAATTGCGCGGTTCGAGCGGCTGCGCGCCTTACGGTACCCCGAGCGGTTGCGGTTTCCGCGAGGTGGGCCGGTATCGGCGCACGCCCCCCTGGCTGACCGCCGGTCGACCGCTGACCCTGACCTGCCAGATCCGGGATCGCGGCGAGGATTGCCAGGGCGCACCGCGGGCGGCCACCGCCCAGGTGGGTGGCGTGTGCGATATCGAGATGCAGCCGGTCGCCGGGGTCCATTGATCGGGGGCGCGGCCGGAGGCGCCGGCTGCCTCGCCGGGTCTGGCTGTCGCGGCCGTGCCCGATTCGGCACTCGGTCGGACTCCGAGGGTCGAAAGAGGGGCGCAGCGGGTTCGGTTTGGCCTTTCGCCCTTTGCTCGGTGCGCGCCCGGCGGGACGACCGGACCTTTTTAACCCGCGGTTCAGACCTATAAGGGCTTCAAGGATAATTCATCACGATCGAGTTATGAATTCTGCGAAAAGAGACATCCAAACGGCAACGACCGATCAGGAGGTCGATGCCTTCCTGCGCCAGGTCGCGGCGACACCGACGCGTGGATCGAGTCGCGGCCGAGGTCGGCTGATGTTCGCGATGGATGCGACCGCCAGTCGCGAACCGACCTGGGATCAGGCCTGCCAGATCCAGGCAGCGATGTTCAACGAGACGCACGATCTCGGCGGCTTGGACGTTCAGTTGGTCTTCTACCGGGGGTTTCGTGAGTTCGAGTCCTCGCCCTGGTGTGGCGATGCCGCTGAACTGCTCGACCGTATGACCCGTGTCACCTGTGCTGGCGGGATCACGCAGATCGCCAGGGTCTTGCGTCATGCGATGGCCGAGACCGAACGCCGCCGCGTCAATGCATTGGTGTTCGTCGGCGACTGTATGGAGGAGTCGCGCGACGAGTTGGCGGGCCTGGCGGGCCAACTCGGCTTGCTCGGCATACCGGTCTTCCTGTTCCAGGAGGGGCGGGACCCGGCGGCCGAGCAGTGCTTTCGCGAGGTCGCGCGTTTGAGCGGCGGCGCATGGTGTCCGTTCGACGCCCACAGCCCCGATCTGCTGCGCGACTTGCTCAGCGCCGTGGCGGTGTTCGCCGCCGGTGGACGCAAGGCGCTCGAGGATTTTGGGCGGCGTCGCGGTGGCGCCGTGCGCCAACTGACCCACGACATCGGCAAGGGCTGACGGTCGTGATAGGGAAAGCGCTGATCCTGCTGGCGATCCTGATCGGTATCGGCTGGTTTCTGTACTGGTTCACGCGGACCCCGCCGGAGCGGGTCGCACGGGTGCTGCGCAAAACCCTGTTGTGGGGGGTGATCGGCGTCGTCATCCTCGCCGCCCTGACCGGTCGCCTGAATCCCCTGTTTGCGTTGCTGGCGGCGTCTATCCCGATCCTGCTACGCCTCGGCTATCTGTTGAGTCTGCTGCCGGCGATCCAGCAGCTGCTGCGTGCCCTCGGGGTGTCGGTGCCCACCGGTGGGTATTCGAGCGCGCCCGGTGGCACGAGTGGAGACGCTCGGACCTCGTCGATTCGCACGCGCTTCCTGGCGATGCAGCTCGAGCACGAGACGGGCCAGATGGATGGGGAGGTGTTGAAGGGTCGCTACCGTGGGCAGCGCCTGGCGGATCTGGGCCTTGATCAGCTCCTCGAGCTGCTCGACGAGTGTCGGGCGGCCGATGCCCAGTCGGCGGCGCTGCTCGAGACCTATCTGGACCGTGAGTACGGCGACGACTGGGAGGAGCAGGCCCGGGGTCGTAGCGGCCGCACGGCCGATGGCGGGCGCCTCAGCAAACAGGAGGCCTTCGATATCCTCGGGCTCGAGCCGGGCGCCAGTCCCGACCAGATCCGCGCGGCCCATCGCCGGTTGATGCAACGCTACCATCCGGACCGGGGCGGGACCGATTACCTGGCGGCCAAGATCAACGAGGCGAAACGCCTGCTGCTCGGTGATTGAGACGGGTCAGGCGCGGCCGCCGTGAGATCACGGCTGGCCCTCGAGGCGCTCGCGGACCTCGTGCGCGGCGCGATCGAGACCCTCCCGCGCCCGGTCGATGAATTCGCGGCCCTGTTTGCGCATCGCGGCCGCGATCGCCTGCGCGAGCTCGGGGTTCTGGATCTCGCGATCACCGAGCGTCATCCGATAGGGCGACGTCGAGTAGGCCGACATCGGGTCGGCGAGCGTCAAGGCTGTGTCATCGACGACGTTGTACCGATACTGACAGCGAGCCGAGGTCGCGCGCGTACCGGCGCCGCCCGTCTGGAAGGCCAGGTCGACGGTCAAGCCCTGGACCCCGCGCGGGTCGGCGCGGACCTGGGTCCAGGTCACCGGCTGCTCGGCAGCGGTGAGGGTCAGGACCAGATCTTTGCACAGGGTGACTCGAACGTCCTCGCGCGGGCTGGAACAACCGCCGAGCGCCAGGATCCCGCCGAACAGCGCGGTAATTATTGTGGCTATCTGTCGTCGTCTTTCGCGCATCGGACCTCCGCGAGAAGGATCTGTCATCACCGATCGGATCACCGAGGTCGAACCGAACCTCGGTGGACGAAACGCTCATGCGGCTTTCGAGTCCGCGCCTGGTCAGGA
The DNA here is from genome assembly GCF_041197575.1 of Thioalkalicoccus limnaeus. Taxonomy (NCBI): domain Bacteria; kingdom Pseudomonadati; phylum Pseudomonadota; class Gammaproteobacteria; order Chromatiales; family Chromatiaceae; genus Thioalkalicoccus; species Thioalkalicoccus limnaeus. The sequence continues at coordinate 174,316 of NZ_JBDKXB010000003.1, forward strand.
TCGCCGCGGGGAACCTGTCCTCAGCGCGGCAGGTCCGAGCGGCCCATCAGCCACTCGTCGACCGCACGGGCGCATTGCCGGCCTTCCCGGATCGCCCAGACGACCAGTGACTGGCCACGACGCATGTCGCCGGCAGCGAACACGCCTTCGGCCGACGTTTGATAACAGCCGGGCCCGTCGGTCGTCGCCTGGACATTGCCGCGCGCATCGAGCGTCAGGCCGGCGGCGTCCTGAAGATCCGCGATCAGGCCTTGATGGACTGGATGGACGAACCCCATCGCGAGCAACACCAGGTCGGTCTTGATCTCGCCCTCGCTGCCCGGCACCTCGGTCATCTGCCAGCGGCCGTCGGCATCGCGGTCCCAGCGCACCTCGACATAGCGGGCGGCCTTGACGCGGCCGTGCCCGTCGTCGAGGAAGGCCTTGGTCGCGATGTTCCAACGCCGTTCGCAACCCTCCTCCTGCGAGCTCGAGGTGCGCATCCGGTTCGGCCAGTTGGGCCAGGTCAGGGCCTTGTTCTCTTTCGCGGGCGGCTTGTCGAGGATCTCGATCTGGGTGACCGATCTCGCGCCATGGCGGTTCGAGGTGCCGATGCAGTCGGAGCCCGTGTCGCCGCCGCCGATGACCAGCACATCGCAACCCTCGGCGCTGATGAAGTCCTCGTCCGGGACATAGACGCCCTGAACGCGCTTGCTGTTGCGGGTCAGGAAGTCCATCGCGAAGTGGATGCCGGCGAGATCGCGCCCCGGGACCGGCAGGTCGCGCGGCTGCTCGGCGCCGCCGGCAAGCACGACGGCGTCGTAATCGGCGCGCAGCTCGGCTACCGGCAGGTCGACGCCGATGTGGCAATGGGTGTGGAACTCGACCCCTTCGGTCCGCATCTGCGCCATGCGTCGGTCGATCAGATGCTTCGCGAGCTTGAAGTCCGGGATCCCGTAGCGCAGCAGACCACCGATGCGGTCGGCCTTCTCGAAGATCGCGACATGGTGGCCAGCGCGCGCCAACTGCTGCGCGCAGGCGAGCCCGGCGGGCCCTGAGCCGACCACGGCGACCCGTTTGCCGGTACGCCGCTGCGGAACCTGCGGCTGGATCCAGCCCTCGGCCCAGGCGCGATCGACGATCGCGCACTCGATCGTCTTGATCGTGACCGGGACATCGTCGATGTTCAGCGTGCAGGCGGCCTCGCAAGGAGCCGGGCAGATGCGGCCGGTGAACTCGGGGAAGTTGTTCGTCGAATGCAGGACTTCGATTGCCTGCTGCCAGTCGCGCCGATACACGAGATCGTTCCAGTCCGGGATCAGATTGTTGACCGGACAGCCCGGATGGCAGAAGGGGATGCCGCAGTCCATGCAGCGCGCCGCCTGCTGGGCGACCTCGGCCTCGGCCATCGGCCGGACGAACTCGTCATAGTGCACGATGCGGTCGGCGACCGGTGCATAGGACCGGTCGCGGCGCTCGAATTCCAAGAACCCGGTTGGCTTACCCATGTTCCGTGATCCCCTTCAACGGCTTGCTCGGTTGCGGCGGACGACGTTGCTGTGCCTGCATCGCCAACAGGGCCTGCCGGTAGTCGACCGGCATCACCTTGACGAACTTTGGCAGGCAGCGCGCCCAATCCTCGAGGAGGCGTCGCGCCACATCCGAGTTGGTGTAGTGTAGGTGGCGTTCGATCAAATGTCGGAGCCGGACGGCATCGTGCCGGGTCATGTCGCGACTCAGATCGACCAGCCCGTGCATCTCGAGATCCCCGCCCTGGTGATCGAGGGCCTCGAGTGCGGCATCCTCGTCGGCGATCGGTTCGAGCTCGACCATCGCCAGATTGCAGCGGTCCTCGAAGGTCCCGTCCTCGTCGAGGACATAGGCGATGCCGCCGGACATGCCGGCGGCGAAGTTGCGCCCGGTCGGCCCGAGACAGACCATGATGCCGCCGGTCATGTACTCGCAACCGTGGTCGCCGACGCCCTCGACGACGGCCGTGGCGCCGGAGTTGCGCACGCAGAAGCGCTCGCCGGCGACGCCGCGGAAGAAGCATTCGCCACCGATCGCGCCGTAGAGCACGGTGTTGCCGACGATGATGTTCTCCGCGGCCTTGGCGATCCCCGACTGGGCCGGCGGGTAGATGATCAGGCGCCCGCCGGACAGACCCTTGCCGACATAGTCGTTGGCTTCGCCTTCGAGCTCGATCGTGACGCCATGCGCGAGCCAAGCGCCCCAGGACTGGCCGCCGGTTCCGCGGGCCTTGATGTGGATCGTGTCGTCGGGCAGTCCGGCGTGACCGTAGCGTTCGGCGACGCGCCCGGACAGCATGGTGCCGACGGTGCGGTGATAGTTCTTGACGGCGATTGCGATCCGCACCGGTTCGCGGCGCTCGAGCGCCGGCTGGGCCTGGCGGATCAACTCGTGATCGAGCGCCCGCTCGAGGCCGTGATCCTGCGGCTCGCACTGATAGAGGGCGACCTCGGGACCGACCGCCGGCCTCATCAGGATCCGCGAGTAGTCGAGTCCGCGCGCCTTCCAGTGGTCGATCGCGGCGCGCATCTTCAGCCGGTCGGATTGGCCGATCATCTCGTTGATCGTCCGGTACCCGAGTCGCGCCATCAACTGACGGACCTCCTCGGCGACGAAGAAGAAGTAGTTGATCACATGCTCGGGCTGCCCAGTGAAGCGCCGGCGCAGCTCCGGGTCTTGGGTCGCGACGCCGACCGGACAGGTGTTGAGGTGGCACTTGCGCATCATGATGCAGCCCTCGACGATCAGCGGGGCCGTCGCGAAGCCGAACTCGTCGGCCCCGAGCAGCGCCGCGATCACGACGTCGCGCCCGGTGCGCAGACCGCCGTCGACCTGCACCGCGATGCGTCCGCGCAGCCGGTTCAGGACCAGCGTCTGGTGCGTCTCGGCCAGCCCAATCTCCCACGGGCTACCGGCGTGCTTGATCGAGGTCAGCGGGCTGGCCCCGGTGCCGCCGTCGTAGCCGGCGATCGTGACATGGTCGGCATGGGCCTTGGCCACACCGGCCGCGACCGTGCCGACGCCGACCTCGGAGACCAGCTTGACCGAGATGCGCGCGCGCGGGTTGGCATTCTTCAGATCGTGGATCAGCTGCGCCAGGTCCTCGATCGAGTAGATGTCGTGGTGCGGCGGCGGCGAGATCAGGCCGACGCCGGGCGTCGAGTGGCGCACCCGGGCGATCTGGGCATTGACCTTGTGGCCGGGCAGTTGGCCTCCCTCGCCCGGTTTGGCCCCCTGGGCGATCTTGATCTGGATGTCGTCGGCGTTGACCAGGTATTCGACCGTCACGCCGAAGCGCCCCGAGGCCACCTGCTTGATCGCCGAACGTTCGGGATTCGGCGAGCCGTCCGGCAGCGGCTGGAAGCGCTCGGCCTCTTCGCCGCCCTCGCCGGTGTTCGATTTGCCGCCGATCGCGTTCATTGCCCGCGCGAGCGTCGCATGGGCCTCGTAGCTGATCGAGCCGAACGACATGGCGCCGGTCGCGAACCGCTTGACGATCTCCTTGGCCGGTTCGACCTCGTCGAGCGGGATCGCGCGCTCGGCGAACCGGAAATCCATCAGGCCGCGCAGCGTCAGGAGTCGGTGGTCCTGTTCGTTGATCAGCCGGGCATACTCGGCATAGGTCGCGGCATCGTTCGCGCGGGTCGCGTGTTGCAGCTTGGCGATCGTGTCGGGCGTCCATACATGGTCTTCGCCACGTAAGCGGTAGGCGTAGTCGCCGCCGACGTCCAGTTGGCGGCGGTAGATGTGTGCACCGCCATAGGCGGCGGCATGCCAGCGCACGGCCTCTTCCGCGACCTCGGCCAGGCCGACCCCGCCGATCCGGCTGTGGGTGCCGGTGAAATAGCGTTGCACGAAGGCCTCATCGAGACCGACCGCGTCGAAGATCTGCGCGCCGCAATAGGACTCGAGCATCGAGATGCCCATCTTCGACATGACCTTGAGCAGGCCCTTGCCGACCCCCTTGATATAGCGTCGCTGGGCTTCCTCGAAGCTCAGCGGTTCGGGCAGCCGCGGCAGCATCGACTGGATGGTGTCGAAGGCCAGATAGGGGTTGATGGCCTCGGCGCCATAGCCTTCGAGTGTCGCAAAGTGATGGACCTCGAGTGCCGAGCCCGTTTCGACGACCAGCCCGGAGCTGGTGCGCAGACCGCGCCGGATCAGATGGTGATGGACCGCCGAGGTCGCCAGCAGCGACGGGATCGGGATGTGATCCAGGTTGGTGTTGCGGTCGGACAGGATCAGGATGTTATAGCCGTCGAGCACGGCCCGCTCGGCCTGCTGGCAGAGCCGCTCGAGCGCTGGCCCCATGCCGGCGGCGCCCTCGGTGGCCGGGTAGACGATGTCGAGCGTCCGGGTACGGAAGGCGCCACCGGAGCTGTATTCGATATGACGGATGCGTTCCAGGTCCTGGTTGGTCAAGACCGGTTGCGGGGTCTCGAGCCGCCAGTGCTGGCCGGCCTCGTCGATGCCGAGCAGGTTCGGTCGCGGTCCGATCATGCAGACCAGCGACATCACGAGCTCCTCGCGGATCGGGTCGATCGGCGGGTTCGTGACCTGCGCGAAGTTCTGCTTGAAGTAGGTCGACAGGTGCTTGGGGCGACTGGACAAGACCGACGGCGGATTGTCCGCGCCCATCGAACCGATGGCCTCTTGGCCGCTCAGGATCATCGGCGTCAGCAAGAGCTTCAGGTCTTCCTGCGTGTAGCCGAAGGCCTGCTGCGCGTCGAGCAGCGTCGCCTCGTCCGGCGACATCGGGCCGACGCTGGTCGGCAGCTCGTCGAGCCGGATCTGGGTCTTCTTCAGCCAGTCGCCGTAGGGCTTGGCCTCGGCCAACGCGGTCTTGATCTCGTTGTCGTCGATGATGCGTCCCTGTTCCAGGTCGATCAGCAGCATCTTGCCCGGTTGCAGGCGCCACTTCTTGATGATGCGTTCCTCGGCGATGTCGAGGACACCCATCTCGGAGGCCATGATCACCAGGTCGTCCTTCGTGATCAGGTAGCGCGCCGGGCGCAGCCCGTTGCGATCCAGGGTCGCGCCGATCTGACGGCCGTCGGTGAAGGCGACCGCCGCTGGCCCGTCCCAGGGCTCCATCAAGGCCGTGTGGTATTCGTAGAAGGCGCGGCGTTTCTCATCCATCAGCCGGTTGCCGGTCCAGGCCTCGGGGATCAGCACCATCATCGCGTGGGCTAGCGAGTAGCCGCCCATGACCAGCAACTCGAGCGCGTTGTCGAAACAGGCCGAGTCGGACTGGCCCTCGGGGATCAGCGGCCAGATGGTGTCCAGATCGTCGCCGAGGATGTCCGAGCGCATCGTATGACGGCGCGCCGCCATCCAATTGACATTGCCGCGCAGCGTGTTGATTTCGCCGTTGTGGCAGATCATCCGAAACGGCTGGGCCAGGTCCCAGGTCGGGAAGGTATTGGTCGAAAAGCGTTGGTGGACCAGGGCCAACGCGCTCGTAAAGCGCTGGTCGCCGAGGTCCAGGTAATAGCGGCCGACCTGGTTGGCCAACAGCATCCCCTTGTAATTGACGGTGCGCGACGACAGCGAGCAGGCGTAGTAGCCGAGCTTCGCGAAACCGGCATCGCGGATCGCGTTGTCCATCCGCTTGCGGATCACGAACAACTTGCGTTCGAACGCGTCCTGATCCGGTGTGCCGTCGCCGCGTGCAACGAACACCTGGCGAACCACGGGCTCCGTCGGCAGCACGCTCTCACCGAGGTCGCCGTTGTCGACCGGCACGTCGCGCCAGCCCAGAACCGTCTGGCCGCCGTCGCGCAGGTGCTGGTCGATTGTCGCCTCGACCTGACGTCGAGCGGTGTCGTCGCGCGGCAGGAAGATCATGCCGACGCCGTAGTGGCCGCACGGCGGCAGCTCGAAGTCGAGCTTGGCGCGGAAGAAGGCATCCGGAATCTGGACCAGGATGCCGGCACCGTCGCCGGCCTTCGGGTCGGCGCCGACGGCCCCGCGGTGGGTCAGGCGTTCGAGGATCTCGAGCCCCTGTTCGACGATTTGGTGGCTTTTCTCGTTCTTGATATGACAGACGAACCCGACACCGCAGGCGTCGCGTTCCAGGGCAGGGTCGTAGAGCCCCTGCGCGGGAGGTAAGGCACGAAGGCTCATCGCTGACCTCGTTGGAGAAACTGTTGGATGCCGCATCCCTGCTCGGGGTGATGGTCGTCACGCCGTCGGGCGATTGCCGCAGCCGGTCGAACCAGGCTGGCCACCCCCGATCTAGCTGGGATCAGCGTTGGCGATAACCTGGCCTGGTGGACCCATCTTGTCTATTTTCGTGTCGAATCCAAACCAAGTCGGCATCGGCCACGCCGAACCCGCAAGTCTACAACTTTAGCATGGTGCGTGCCATGGGATCACCGAGCGGCGGCCGGGTCGGTCGGGCTCCCACCATCGAGCTACACGGCGGCCTGCTGCGCAATCGTCACGGCAAGGATCATCGGGAAGAGGCCGATACTCGGCGACTGCTCCGGTAGCGCACGACGCTGACCAGTGAGCCCTAAAGCGGGGCGCTGCGCGGTTGGACGCCTTATCATGGTGCAATTCTTCGGTTCCTGCTCAGCAACCCAGGGTGACCACGCACGATGATCTCTCGACGCCGTTTTCTCGGTTTGGCCGGGGCCGTCCCCGTGTTGTTCGTTTACGCGCCCGGTGCGACGTCCCGGGCCGTCACGGAGCAGGGTTCGCCACGGATCGGGTTGGCCCTGGGGAGCGGCGGTGCCCGCGGATTGGCCCATATCCTGGTGCTCGAGATGCTCGACGAACTCGGTGTGCGGCCGGCTGGGCTGGCCGGGTCGAGTATCGGCTCGGTCATCGGTGCCCTCTACGCCGCCGGCCGCTCCGGTCGGGCGATTCGCGAATTGTTCGATCGGCTGCTGATCAACGAGGCGGATGATTGGCGCGACATCCTGGGGCGCAAGGATCTGCTGCGTTGGTTCGATTTTCTCGATCTGGATATCGGCCAGGGTGGTTTGGTTGGACCGGAGTCTTTTCTCGACTATCTGGTCGAGACGATGGAAGCCGCGACCTTCGAGGATCTCGACATACCCCTGCAAATCGTCGCGGCCGATCTGTGGACCGGTCGGCCGGTCGTGTTCGATCGCGGTGATCTGCGCCGGGCGATCGCGGCCAGCATCGCGATGCCCGGACTGTTTCCGCCGATCCGCGATCAGGGTAATTACCTGGTCGATGGTGGGATCGCCAACCCAGTGCCTTACGATCTCTTGCTCGATCGGTATGACATCGTGATCGCGGTCGATGTGCTTGGAGAGCGTGTCCCGAACGAGGCGGAGGCACCGTCGATGGCGCAGACGATCTTCGCGAGCTTCAACAACATGCAACGATCGATTCTGTCCGCCAAGCTCGCCGACCGGTCGCCGGATATCCTGATTCAACCCGACTTGCGCGATGTCCGGGTACTCGAGTTCTATCGCGCCGAGGATATCTATCGCCAGGCCGAGCCCAGTATCGGACCGGCCCGTGACCGTCTCCAGGCGCTACTGAGCGCCCGAGCGGTTCGTTGACGACCGACCTTCGCCCGAAATCCTTTTTCGGCGCCGAAGGCCGGCCTTGGCTCTTTGATCGAATGATCCGTCAGGTCGGGTGATCGAAGGTCAATCGACTCGATACCCGGCTCTCGTACGCCGCCGAGACGAACGATCGATCAATGTCGAAGATGGCCAGAATCGTGATCTCGCGAGTGCCAAAGATCCCTTTTCTGTGGAGTACATAGTAGTCGGCGATGCCCCCGCAGACAGGTTCGCGTTCGGTGATGCGGTAACCGGCGCGGTGCAGCTTGCGCAATGCGGCGGGTAATTCGGCGATCGGGGCCGAGGTATCGAATGGCCGGTCGTAGTTGACGGCTCGTGCGTCGATGAAGGCCGAAAAGAAGGGCGCTACGAGCCCCAGCCCCACGGCGGCCACGACCGGCCAGCGGATCTGTATCGTCATGAATCCCCCCAGTTGAGTTTGCCGCTTCCAGCCTGGTCGTCGGGTGACTGTCCAGGACTCCATGGGCTTGCGGCTACTCTTCCCGCGCAGGATCGCTGGGGCCCAGAAAGGGGTGACGCGATACCCGTCCGGGCCGATGCGCCTTGCCTCGCTCTGGGTGGACCATCAGCCGTGAAGGGGGGAAGGTGTGGCGTTGCAAGTTGTAATGCGAATACTTATCATGCGCACCTGGTGCAGGTCAACAGCTGGGTCGCAGACCATTCATGCCCGTGGCTGGCCGCGGCGGTGCAATCGTGCGTCGCGGATCTCGAGACCCTGCATCGATCGGGAGGGCTGTTCGCACGGAGGCGCAGTCGATAAAACCAATAACCCAATCAATAGGCAATGGTATGAAATTCTTAGTGAAGGCAAGCTGTGCCGGGGTCATCGTCGTTGCGGTGGCAACGGCTCCTCTGGTGTTGGCCGACGAGGAACTGGCGACACAGAGCCAATGCATGGTCTGTCACAAGATGGACGAAGCGAGCATCGGGCCCTCTTATCGCGACGTCGCGGCACGCTACCGGGGAGAGGAAGGCGCGGTGGAGAAATTGATCGTGAAGGTGCGGGATGGCGGCGTCGGCAACTGGGGGCAGATACCGATGCCAACTAATGCCTGGGTCGGTGACGAGAAGATCGAAACCCTCGTCAAATGGGTGCTGAGTCTCGAATAACGATTGGCGCAGCCGGGGTGGGTCGGTGACGCGACGTCGGTCGTGGCGGCGGCCCCGGCCGACCGGTGGGTTCAAGATCGGTCGGTGGTCCTCGATCGGAGGGGCGGGCGCCGCTCCGTTTCTTGCCGCGATGGTTACCTGGGTCGCCTCCGCTCCCTCGACGTCGGGCCGCCCCGGCGAGACCCAGCGCGGGAGGGGGCGACGCGACGCGGCCAAGCGGCCGCGTCGCCGCTTTCTCGATGCGGTTCGATCGAACCGTCGACGAAGGCTGTGGTGCTCAGGTGTTCTGAATCACGATCCGCGGGAACCGGGCCGCGTAGTCCTTGGCTTGCAGTGACAGCTTGGCCGCGGTACGCCGCGCGATCTCCCGGTAGATCTCGGTGACGCGCGACGCCGGCTGGGCGACCACGGTCGGTCGGCCGCTGTCGGTTTCCTCGCGGATGTGGCTGTTCAGCGGCAGCGAGCCTAGCAGGGGCACGCCATATTGCTTGGCCATGCGTTCCCCGCCACCCTCGCCGAAGATATGCTCCTCGTGCCCGCACTTCGAGCAGATGTGGATGCTCATGTTCTCGACGATGCCGAGCACCGGCACCTCGACCTTCTGGAACATCTTGAGGCCCTTTCGGGCGTCGAGCAGCGCGATATCCTGCGGCGTCGTGACGATGACGGCGCCCGACACCGGCACCTTCTGCGCCAGCGTCAGTTGGGTATCGCCGGTGCCGGGCGGTAGATCGATGACCAGATAATCGAGATCGGACCAGTTGGTGTCGTTCAGCAATTGCTCGAGTGCCTGGGTGACCATCGGGCCGCGCCAGATCATCGGGGTCTCTTCGTCGATCAGAAAACCGATCGACATGGTCTGGATCTCGTGGCTGACCATGGGCTCGAGGCTCTTGCCGTCCTTGGATTCGGGTTGCCCCGAGATCCCGAGCATCCGTGGCTGCGACGGACCGTAGATGTCGGCGTCGAGAAGCCCGACGCGCGCGCCCTCGGCGACCAGTGCCAAGGCCAGGTTCACGGCCGTCGTCGATTTGCCGACGCCGCCTTTGCCGGACGCGACCGCGATGATGTTCTTGACGTTGTCGATTGGCTTCAATGCCTTTTGCACCGAATGTGCCTGGATCTTCGAGGTCACGTCCACCTTGGCCTGGGCGACGCCGGCGACCTTCAGGATGCACGCTTCGAGCGCCGCAGCGAGCTGATCGGCGATGCCTTTGGCGGGGAAGCCGAGCACGACGCTGACCTTGACCTGAGCGCCCTCGATCTGGATATCCTTGATGCAGTTGGTGCTGACCAGATCGCGCTCGAGGTGCGGCTCCTGGTATTCCTTGATCGCCGTCTGGATTTGCTCTTTCGTGACTTCAGTCATGCTCTGCTCCGATTGTCATGGTAGGCGTCGGCACCAGCTTCGGGGAGACGGTGCGCCGCTGTTCGGGGTCGTCAGGCTACTCGGAAAGCTGCGCCTGAGCGTGCGAAACCCCTGGGCATCCGCCGCGTGCTTGCGCCCCAAATTGTTGCGGGATACCGTCAATTCAAGGGATCGGGTTGGTCGCGCGACGGCGCCCCGTGCGATACTTGACGGCCGCTTCAGGACTCGAGGACAAGGGGTGGAGTGTGGAGGTCCCGTGCGGAGTGTTAGCATACTCCGCCGCCGTGGGCCCGAGTAGGCGGCTCGCCAACAGGGCGCCCGCGACCCCTGTCATCGGCTGCCGAGCGGACCCCCGGCCAGGCTGGCCGATCCGTCGTCGATTCCCCACGTGCCCGCACCGGACCCTGACATGCCCGCGAAACGAGACATCCTGGTCACCAGCGCCCTGCCTTATGCCAATGGCCCGATCCACATCGGCCATCTCGTCGAGTACATCCAGACCGACATCTGGGTGCGCTTCCAAAAGATGCGTGGCCACGCGTGCCACTATGTCTGCGCCGATGATGCCCATGGCACGCCGATCATGTTGCGCGCGCGCCAGGAAGGGATCGCCCCGGAGGCGCTGATCGCACGGGTCGCCGACGAGCACCAGGCCGACTTCGCCGAATTTCGCATCGGGTTCGACAACTACCACTCGACGCACTCGCCGGAGAACCGCCACTTCGCGAACCTGATCTACGGCCGCAACCGCGACAAGGGCCACATCGTCAGCCGCACCATCACGCAGGCCTTTGACCCGGTCGAGGGGATCTTCCTGCCGGATCGGTTCATCCGTGGCGACTGCCCGAAGTGCGGTGCGTCGGACCAGTATGGCGACAATTGCGAGGTCTGCGGCGCGAGCTATTCGCCGAGCGAGTTGCGAAATCCCCGTTCCGCGGTCTCGGGGGCGGTCCCGGAACAGCGCGAGTCGGAACATTATTTCTTCCGACTCGGCGATTTCGAGGTGATGCTCAAGGACTGGACGCGCGGCGGGAGCCTCCAGCGGGAGGTCGCGAACAAGCTCGACGAGTGGTTCGAGGCCGGGCTTCAAGAATGGGACATCTCGCGCGATGCGCCATACTTCGGCTTCGAGATCCCCGATCATCCAGGCAAGTTCTTCTATGTCTGGCTCGATGCACCGATCGGCTACATGGCGAGCTTCCAGGACCTCTGCAACCGCACCGGCTTGGATTTCGACCACTTCTGGCGGCCCGACTCGAATGCCGAGGTCTATCACTTCATCGGCAAAGACATCATCTACTTCCACGCGCTCTTTTGGCCGGCGATGCTCCATGGCGCCGGGTTCCGGACGCCGAGCGCGATCTTCGCCCACGGTTTCCTGACCGTCGATGGTCAGAAGATGTCCAAGTCGCGGGGCACCTTCATCAAGGCCCGGACCTATCTCGATCACCTCGACCCGGAGTACCTGCGCTATTACTTCGCGGCCAAGCTCGGCCCGGGCGTCGATGACATCGACCTCAACCTCGAGGATTTCGTCGCCCGCGTCAACGCCGACCTGGTCGGCAAGGTGGTCAACATCGCGAGCCGCTGCGCGGGCTTCATCTCGAAGCGCTTCGCCGGCCGCCTGGCCGACCGGCTGGCCGAACCACAGTTGATCCAGGATTTCGTCCAGGCGGGCGAGTCCATTGCCCAGGCGTACGAACGGCGCGAATTCAGTCGCGCGGTCAGAGAGATCATGGTCTTGGCCGATCGCGCCAACAAGTATATCGACGACAAGGCACCGTGGGTCGTGGCCAAGCAGCCGGGCCAGGACGCGGAGCTCCAGGCCATCTGCTCGATGGGCATCAACCTGTTCCGGATCCTGATCGGATACTTGACACCGATCCTGCCGAGGACGGCCGCGGACGCGGAAGCCTTCCTGCAAATCGAGCCGCTCACCTGGGACGCGATCACCAACCCGCAACCGGGCGCGGTCTTGCTCGGGCACGAGATCGCACCGTTCAAGCCGCTGATGACCCGGGTCGAGCCGGCACGGGTCGCGGCGATGGTCGCGGCCTCGCGCGAGGATTTGGCCCGCGCCGGTGACCCGGCCGCGACGGCCGAGGCCGCCGCGCCGGTCGCAGCAGATCACTTGGTACGGGAGCCGATTGCCGCGACGATCGATTATGCCGATTTCGCGAAGCTCGATCTGCGCATCGCGCGCATCCTCGAGGCCGAGGCCGTCGATGGGGCCGACAAGCTGCTGCGCCTGACGCTCGATCTCGGCGGTGAGACCCGCACTGTGTTCGCTGGGATCCGCGCCGCCTATGACCCGAAAGACCTGGTCGGGCGGCTGACACCGATGGTCGCGAACCTGGCGCCACGCAAGATGCGCTTCGGCGTTTCCGAGGGGATGGTGCTCGCGGCCGGGCCCGGCGGGAGCGACATCTTCCTGTTGTCCCCCGATGCCGGGGCCGAACCCGGGATGCGCGTCAAATAAGCGTCGCCCGCGGTCCGGGGGCGACCCGCCCCTCAGGCCGTCAGGGCCGCGAAGACCGCCGGCAGCCGTTCCGGCAGCCGTTCGACCTGGTCGACGATCGAGTAGCGGTTCTCGCCGAAGATGCGCGCGACATAGCGGTCGGCCTCCGGATCCAGGGTCAGGCAATAGCAGTGGATGCCGCGCGTCGCCAGTTCCTCGACGGCCTTCTTGGTGTCGTGGCGCAGGTACTGCGGATCCCGCTCGTCGATATCGGCCGGTTCGCCGTCGGTGATCAGCAGTACCAGACGCTTCTGGGCGCTCTGCTGCGCGAGGTGCCAGCCGGCGTGGCGCAGCGCGGCCCCCATCCGCGTCGACAGGCCTCCCTTCATGCCGGCGAGCCGTGATTTGGCCTCGTCGTCGTAGCCCTGGTGGAAGTCCTTGAAGCGGTAATACTGGACCTCGTGACGGCCGTCCGAGGCGAAGCCGTGCAGCGCGAACGCATCGCCGATGCCGGCGATCGCCCAGGCCAGCAGGCCGGTGGATTCCCGCGCCAGTTCGAGGACCGTCGGGCTGTCGGGGTCCTGTTGATCGATGCGTTCGTTCGTCGATTCCGAGAGATCGAGCAGCACCAGGATCGCCAGATCGCGGACATGGCGCGTGATGCGGATATTGATCCGCGGGTCCGGCATGGTGCCGCGCCGGATGTCGATCATCGCGCGCACGGCGGCGTTCAGGTCCAGCTCCTCGCCCTCCTCGTAGCCGCGCTTGCGCACGACGCCCTGCGGTTGCAAGGCGTCGATCAGCCGGCGGATGCGGCTCGCGACCGGCTTGTGCTTGGTCAGGATCCCGTCGATCAGCGCCGGGTCGCCGCGTCCCTGACGCTGCTCGATGACCGTCGCCCAATCGGGCCGGAACAGCTGCACCTGATAGTCCCACTCCTGGTAGTGGTAGGGCTCGGAGATCGGTTCCTTGCCCTCTGTCTCGTTGAAGGACACGCCCTCGTCTTCGTATGGGAAGAACTCGGTGGCACAGACCCAGATCTCCTGGGCATCGTCGCCGGCGGTCTCGACGTCGACCTCGTTGGCCATCTCGATCGCGGAGACGTATTTACGCACCTGTTTTTGCGACGCCGGGAGATAGTCCAGGCCGCGTGCGATGAACGGGTTTTCGCGGAAGGACCAGACATAGGCGTTGTCATCGCGGTAGGGCAGGGGCCAGTCCTCGAGCACGCGCAGGTTCGGCAACGGCAGCCGGGCGACGACCTTGTGGTACAGCGTGACCCCGGCATCCCAACTGATCTGGTTGTCGCCGGCGCGCGTTGCGAGCTCCGCACGAAAGGCCGTTGCCGTCTCCATCACGAGCGGATCGGAATCCTGGTAATTCCGGTCGAGCAGGGCCCGGGCGACTCGCATCATCAGGTCCACCGTCGGATGCAGATCGCGCGCCTCGTCATCGAGCGTCAGCGGCGCGGTGAAGAACTGAAGCCAGAGCTTCCCGAGCCCGGGAAAGTCGCAACAGGCCAAGTGTTCGATGCGGGCGTCCTCGAACAGCTCGATGAACTTCATCTGGGCCGGCGATAGTTGTTCGGCGCTGATCGGTTCGCGCGTATAAACGAGGTGGGCCGCGCAGTGGGCCGCCGCGGCGCGGTAGATCTCCACGCCGCCGATGCCGCGATGGGTGTCGAAGGCGTCCGGCAGATGGATCTGGAAGTCGGCAATGAAGGGCTTGAGCCCCTGACGCCGCTCGTAATCACCGGATGTCGGCCGCATGAAGAAGGCGCGCGCCCACAGCGCCCGCAGGTAGAAGTTGAGCCGGCGCTGGTTATCGACGAACAGGGTGCCGCGCCGTTCCTTCTGCAGGACCGCACGCGAGGACTCGGTCTTGAGCCCGAAATAGGCCATCTGGCCATCGAGGTCACGCTGGTGGGCCTGGGCGCCCCACAGGGCCCAGCGGCGCAGCCCGCCCAGCGTCAGCTTCGACAGCAGCTCGTCGAGGTTCTCCATCATCGGCCGCAGACCCCGTGGAACCTTGCCGGCCAACTGATGGACCAGGTTCAGATAACCGCGCAGCACGTCGGCGTCGCCGAGACGGCTGGCCGCCAAGGGCAGATGGGCCAGGTGCAGCGCGATCACGGTCCCGGACGTCAAGGACGCGAGTTTCATCAGGTGCGCGACCACGTCGGGCACCACGTCCTCGCCGACCTCCTTCGCGACCAGCGGCATCTCCTGCACGAAGGTCAGGGTCAGGTCCTCGCCCTTGCCGAGCGAGCACATCGCGCGGATCCCGGTCAGATAATTCTCGAGACCGCGCGGAGACATCAGGCGCGCCGCCTCCTGGTAGCTCGCTTCCAGTGCTTGCCGGTGCGCATGATTCGGGTCGCTGCTCAGGCAGGAGAGGTGTTCGCTGAAGTCGATGCTCATGGTTCGATGGCTCGCCTCGATCGATTCCGCTGCTACGGAAAAGGATTCAACAATGACCGGGGCACCCGCCGGGTGCGGAACGAACCGCCCCGATGGGCCGTTCGCAGCGGCCGCGCGCTCGGTGCAGCGCGCAACCGATGTGCGGTGCAGGAACGCCGCGGGCGTCGGTCAGAAGTAGGTGTTCACCGCGGCATCGAGTGTATCGCGCATGTCCGGATCGTCGGTCAGCGGCCGGACCAGGGCCATCTGGCACGCTGACAGCGGATCGATGCCCTTGCCGATCAATTGCGCGGCATAGACCAGCAATCGCGTCGACATGCCCTCGTCGAGGCCGTGGCCCTTCAGGTTGCGGCTGCGCTGAGCCACTTGGACCAGCTTCTCGGCCACGGCACGTTCGACGTTGCCCTCGTGCGCGACGATCTCGGTCTCGATCTCGGCTGACGGGTAGTCGAAATCCAGCGCGCCAAACCGCTGCTTCGTCGACTGTTTCAAGTCCTTCATCAGGCTCTGGTAACCCGGGTTGTAGGAGATCACGAGCTGGAAATCCGGGTGGGCCTGGACCAGCTCGCCCTTCTTCTCCAGCGGCAGGTTACGGCGATGGTCGGTCAGCGGGTGGATCACGACCGTCGTGTCTTGTCGGGCCTCGACGACCTCGTCCAGGTAGCAGATGGCCCCGACGCGTGCGGCCACCGTCAGTGGGCCGTCCTGCCACTTGGTGCCGTTGATATCGAGGAGGAAGCGTCCGACCAGGTCGGAGGCCGTCATGTCCTCGTTGCAGGCGATCGTGATCAGCGGCTTGCCGAGACGCCAGGCCATGTATTCGACGAACCGCGACTTGCCGCAGCCGGTCGGACCCTTGAGCATCACCGGCATCCGCGCCGCATACGCCGCCTCGTACATCGCGACCTCGTTGGCGACCGGCCGGTAATAGGGTTCATCCTGGATCAGGTATTGCTTCTTATCGATGTCGCTCATGGCGTCCTCCTCTTGTTGTAAGCGAGAGTCTTCGTATGGCTCGGAAACATGCCCCGCCAACCCCCGGGAAGACGCGCAGCCGCATCGCGGCCCCACGGCATGGCGCGACACCCGCTCACTCGAGCCGGCTGACGGTGTCGCTGTGGCGTCGTGATGGAGGGGCGTGGGCGAACCCGAGCGTTCCTTTCTCGGATGGGTCTTGCTCAGGGGTGGGCCGCCGGTGTTGATGTCCGCCGCACTAGCGCGTGCTACCCGGCGAATCTGAAGACGGTCCGGTCGAGAGTGGTCCGTTGCTGCCTACCTTTCCCGTTGCCGACGCGTCGTGACGGTCTCGCCACCGATGCCCCAATTGTCCGGATCCACCTCTTCGATGACGACGACCGTCGTCCGAGGGTTCTTGCCGAGCACATTCTGGAGCAGGTCCGTCACACCGCGGATCAGTTCTGCCTTCTTTTCGGGTGTGGCGCCTTCGTTCGTGATCTTGATGTTGACGTAAGGCATCGCGGCCCTTTGATCGTTTGTCGTCGGTGTCAGACGATGGCTCTTCTAGGCTTACATGGTAAGCCACTGAAAAATCACGGGGGATGATGGCGAGATTAGTCGCGCCAGTTCGACTCGTCAAGATGGCTGAACGCCTTCCAGGTGCTTGGAAGACCAACTGAATGCTTAGCGTGCCCCTATTGTACAGACAGATAGACGTCGAAGGTGCGGAAGATCCGGCGGGTGACCAGGCTAATACCGAACGACTTATCCTCGGCGTTGCCGCCGGTCCAGACGCCGCCTCGGCCTTGATCCATCTGGAGCGCAAGGATCGTTCGGAAAACACCCGGGCCGACAGGCGGCCCGGGTCAATGTCAGGAGGTCAGGGCGGGGTCAATGGGACGAAAGATTGGGTCGAGAAGTGTTCCGGGGCCGGAGCGAAAAGCAGAGCGCCGGCGAGATCCTGTTCGAGATAGTCCACGAAACCCTGGGCGTAGTTGATGAAGGTATCCGTGTAGCGACCTTGATTGAAGGCATCGCCGAAGGTTTGGTACCCGTCACGGCCGGACGCGATGAAGCTGTTGGTGACGACCACATAGTCGGCATCCAACTCGATCGCCGACCAATCGTCGGTGCCCCGTTCCCGGATCTCGACATTCGCTACCCGCGCGCCTTGTGGCAGGTTCATGTCGATCTCCCAGCGGATGTGCGATCCGTACGGAAAGGCCCCGGTGTTGGCCCCCGGGTTGCGCGCATAGAAGGCCAGCGCGTCCTCGAGGCTGTCGATCACCTCCTGGCCGGTCAACTCCAGCTCGACCAGGGTGTTCGAGAAGGGCAGCAGCCTATAGGCGGTGCCGATCGTGATGTCGCCCTCCGGGATCCTGATGCGCACACCGCCGCCATTCTGGATGGCCAGGTCCGCGCGGAAGGCCCGGGCGAAGAAGGCATCGGTCACGACCTGCTGACTGAAGCCGCCGTTGACCTCGAGTTGGGCACCGGATAAGGCCACGGCATTCGCGTTGCAGGGCGCGGCCCCGCGCGGCTGATTGGGCACCCGGCGCTCGCACAGGACCTCGCCGGCTGCGCCGATCACCTGTTCGCTCAATTCGTCGACCAGGGCCGCATAGCCCTCGAGGATCGCTTGCGCGTCCGGGTCCGGCGTGACGATGCTGAGCTGCGGATCGGCAGCGATGGCGGCGAGGATTTCGGAGCGCTCCGGCTCGCCGACCGCCGCGTTACCGCGGACGAAGGTGTCGCCGAGCAACAGGTGCGGCGTGCCGTCGCAGCCCGCCAGCTTGCCCCGCTCGAAGGTCACCGCGAGCTCGCCGACGACCCACGAGTAGTGCCAGGCTTGGGCGACGCAGACCGGATCACCGTCGGCATTGGTGATCATCGTCGGATAGGGGCCGCCGGACGGCAGTCCGTACCGCGCGAAATCGCCGAGCAGCGTGTGCGAATCGCCACCGATGATCGCATCGACCCCGGTCACGGCTTGCGCCAACGCCAGATCGTTCTGATAGCCGTAGTGGGTCACGAGCACGATGTTGTCGATGCCCTGCGCCGCGAGCTCGTCGACATAGCGTTGCGTGGTCTCGACCTCGTCGAGAAACTGCGTGGTCGGCAGCGGTTGCGACGAATTCATCGTCTTGCCCGCGATATCGATACCGATGAAGGCGACCTCCTGTCCTTGGAACGCCTTGATTGCGTACGGTTGGATGTAGTCGTCGGCGGCGATCGGGGTCAACGGCGTTCCGATGGCCGGAACCACATTGGCCGCCACGGTCGTGGTATCGCAATGCGGATCGGCGTTCAGCCCGTCGAGAAACTGCGCCAGGTTGGCGTCGCCGTCGTCGAACTCGTGGTTGCCGAGCGCGAAGACATCGAAACAGACGCTGTTCATCAGGTCGGCATCGGCCTGGCCTTTGAACAGCGTGTAGTACAGGGTGCCGGTGATCGCATCGCCGGCGTGCAGCTTGGCGACGTGCTCGCGCTGCGATGCCAGTTCGTCGATCTTGGCCGTGATCCGCGGAAAGCCGCCGAACGGGACGCTGAAGGCGCCGCCGCTGGTACCCAGGTCGAGCGTGTTGCTCGTCGGTTGCAGGTTCGAGTGATGGTCGTTGATGTGCAACAGGTGGATCGTCAGCGGGTCGTCGTCGCGGATCGTACCGGTCGCGGTGCGCTGCGACAGCATCGCGCCGGGTGCCGCGGCGAGCAGCTTGAACTCGCGGTCCGGGCCGACGCCCTCCGTGTTATGGATGGTCACCTCGAGCGTTCCTCGGGTGGCACCGGGGGGGATCAGGGTCGACACCGCACCAGGGCGGAAGTCCTTGATCGGCTTGGCCGTCTTCGGCAGGGGAACGCCCATCACGCGCAACGCGCGTGGCGCCGGGCGATCGAGCGTCAGCGGAAAGGCGATGACGCCGTCACTCTCGAAGGCGCTCGCGTCGCCAACGGTCAAAGTGGGGAGACCCCAGCGGCCTTGACCAGGGGGATTTGCCTCGCTTACGGCCGGGACAGCGACGAGGATGGTCGCGATCAGCGCGAGGCCGATGGCCGACCAAAGGGTTCGAATGCCGTTCATCGGGGATGTCTCCAAATGCACCGAATGCCGTCGGATGTTTGTCGCGATGACGCGAACAGGTGCCCAACCAACCCGGTTTGGTTGCCAACCCGTGACGGCGCTTCGGGCGCCGCAAGTCTCGGGTGGAGGGGTTGCCCACGGGCTCGTCATCGCTAGTATCCCGCGGCGTCCTGCCGGTCGGGGCCGAGGTATGCGCCGAAGCGAACCTCGGTCAGTCTAAAAAACGCTGATGACGGGGTCGTGACGCGATGAACCCTCGAGTAACTGGGCAGGAAAATGTGGTCGCGAGCCCGCGATCACGTCCGGTAAGGTGTTGCTGCGTAGAGCGATCTGGCCCTAGTGCCCCTCAGTCGGCACCGATACAATCGGCAACCAGTTCGATGCGGTCGCGGCCAGTGTGTTTTGCGCGATACAAGGCATCATCGGCGCAGATATACAGGCGGTCGAAGCAGGCACCTGGTTCGGCCAATGCGACCCCGAAGGACGCGGTGACCCGCAGACCGGGATGTTGGTCGTGACGGAGCGCCCGGATCGCGACGGCGGCGCCGGTCGCGCACTGCATCAAGGCGATCGGCGTTGCCGCCGGGACAATCACTGCGAATTCTTCGCCGCCGAGCCGACCGCACAGGCCGCCGTACACCGGTGCATGGGCCAGCAAGGCCCTACCGACCTCGATGAGGATCCGGTCCCCGATCGGGTGTCCGTACCGATCGTTCACTTGCTTGAAATGATCGATGTCGACGATGATCAGGCCGAGAGTCTTTGTGGTCAGCCAGGTTTCCGCCTGGCCGATCAGGGTCTCGCGATTCAGCAGGCCGGTGAGACCATCGTGTCGGCTCCGATAGTCCAGCGTCTGCGTCAACTCGGTCAAGCGCTGGTTGGCCCGATTCAGTTCGCGTTCGGTCCGATCCGCGTGACTGATCAGCCGGCGCATCTCTCGAATCACGCGCTCGTAGTCGCCGATCAAGGCTGCGAGCCCGAGCCGGTGCCCGTTCGCCTCCTGGGTTTCGAGCGCGCGGCGGGCGTCGGAAAGCGCCTTCCTTTCGATGTCGAATAGGTCTGGTTCCATCATGGCTCAGGCCGGGGCCCGATGTGGCGCGAGACAGTCGGCAAGCGAGACCATGGGGTCGCGGATCAGCCTGCGGATGGGACGATACGGAAACGAATCGCGGAAAAGTCTTCCGCCAACTCCTGACCGAACTCCAAGATCGTGTCGTCCTCCGGGTCATGAAACCAGTCGAGATGCACGTGGTTGCCGGCCTGCGCCGCGCGATGCAGATCATGCACCAGATTGAACAGCATCTTGGTGCTCGAGCTGTTGAAGTACCTGAGTTCCATCGCGACCCAGACCTGGTCACCTTGGATTCCATCCAAAAACGCACGAGTCCGTTGCAAGATGTCGTGATAGAAGGCCACCGCGCTCTCTGGATAGGACTCGCCGCGCAATCGTAGGCGCCGCGCATCGAAATCGAAATCGACTTCGGGCGTATCGGCCGTCGCCGGGATGTATAGCCTATTCTCCACGGTATCTGCTCCGGATGGCACGTTCGTGACCCCTGTAGGGGACCTTGCAAGAAGGCCTTCCTGGCCATTTGTCACAACGCCGAGCAACCAGGTGCTTCGTGTGCCACTCGGCCTTCTATTCAGACGCCTATAGGGCACCTTGAAACATTCAAGGTGCCCGCGCGGGGCAAGGATGCCCCGCCATTTTCAGTCGCCTAAGCGACGGAAAATGAAGCGAAGCGGAAATCGCATTTTCGCTTCGCGTCTCGAAAAATTGCCCGGATGGCAATTTTTCAAGGTCCTCTATAGGGCTGACCCAAGGCCTCGACACGGCTAAAGCGTCGCCTTGAGGGTGAAGAGTAATTCGCCAGTCGGATCCGGTTCCAAAGCAAATTCGATTGGGCCATCGCTGTCGCGGGCGATCGTCAATAATCCCAGTCCGGCGCCGACACTATCCGCGGGCAACTCTTTGCGCAACTGCTCGCGATACGACCGCTTGATCTCCTCCACCGACATGAGCCGCAGTTCCTCCAGGACGGGCCGCAACCGCTCTGCCCAATCCTGCGTAACCGGGTTCTTGCAGATGATCAGGAACCGACCATTCTCTTGTGTGATGCAGACGGAACCCGCGCGCAACTCGTTTTGCTGCGGTCCCGACACCAATTGGTCGCTCGAGTAGCGAACGACGTTCTGCGCCATTTCGATGAAGATCGAGAAGATTCTGCGGCGCAAGCCGCCCGGCATCTCCGAATACTCCAGTCGCAGCCGAACAGCATCGCCGATGGCATTGATGATGTTTTGCGAGAAATAGCCCACGTAGAAGAAGATGAGCCCCGGATTCTGCGCGAGACAGGATTCCCGATCCGTGCAAGCCGAAAGGTATCGATTCATCGCCGATCTCCAATCAGTCGCCAGGCCACTCGAGACCCAGGATGGTCAGGTCGTCCCTAACGCGCTCGTTCCCCTGGTAAACGGAGAACATCTCTGCGAAGGCGTCCTTTTGTGCCGCCATCCCGAGCGTCCGCGACTCGACCAGGAAACGGGTCAGGCGTCGCTTGCCGAAAGCGATTCGGCGGGGACCGCCGATCTGATCCAGAATTCCATCGGACACCAGATAGTACCGGTCCTTGGGCGTCACACTGATGCTGTGGTTGCTCCAGCGCATGTCGGCCGGTGTCGCCGCGTAACCGACACCGTGACGGTCGGACCGCAAGACCTCGCAGTCCGCTGGATTCCCGGCAAGCACTCGAAACAGCGGTAGTCGAGCTCCGGCATAGACCAAGCGGTGCTCCCGGATCCAGCCACGCACCAGGAGGCCATCCAGCCCGTCATCGGAGCCGGCGCTTCGCGGCGAGAGTTCGGGGGCGTTGTCGAATTGCCCCAGCGTATGTTTGATTCGGCGGTTCATCGACGCGATCAAAGCGGCCGGGTCATCGTGACCATGCTGCGCGATCGCACGCTCGAACGCGGCATCCGCGATCAGGGTCATCAAGGCCCCGGGGACCCCGTGCCCGGTGCAATCGAACAGGGCCGCCAGGAAGCCACCCGGCGCTTCGGTGAAGTGGAAGAGATCGCCACCGACGGTGTCTCGCGGTCGCCATAAAACCCAGTGGCCATCGGGGAAGGTCTGAGTCAAGGCGTGACGGGAGGGCTTCATCAAAGACGACTGGATGATGCCCGCGTAGTCGATGCTCTCAGACAGTTGCCGATGCTGACGGGCTTGCAGTTCGGTCATGGCCTGCAACAGATCCATGACCTGTCCGACCCCACGATAACGGCCCTTGTCGACCAGAATGAAGCCATCGGCGAAGACCTTTTCGCCGGTCTCGATGGCGAGCGCGGTCACGGCTTCGATCGTCATGTCCGATTCGACGACGAGGGGGTTCTTGTCCATGAACGCGATACAGCTTTGACGGCCGTAGAGTTCGCGGTAATAGGGCTTCGACATCATGTTGTCGAAAAGGCCCCGATTGATCAGACCCATCGGCCGCTCAGCATGGAGAACCGGTAGGTTCTGGACCGTAGGATTCGCCGCGAAGCATTGGGCCACCTCGTCGTTTGTATGACTGGCGGTGATCGGTTCGACCGGCTTCAGCAGATCGCCGGCGCGGCGCGCTTCCTTGGTGGCCGCGCCGATTTCCAGCGGCTTCCTGGCGGCCCTATCCGAGTAACCGTCTCTCATAACCACCCGTATCGATGGTTGTATAAGGGCACCACAAGGGCACCTGGAAAAACTCAAGGTGCCCGCGCGGTGCAAGGATGCCCCGCCATGTTCCGTCGCCCAAGCGACTGAACATGGCGCAAAGCGAAAAGCGCATTTTCGCTTTGCGTCTCGAAGAATTGCCCGGATGGCAATTCTTCAAGGGCACCATGATTCCTCGCATGGCCTCCGTGTCATTGCGCCGACCGCTCCAGGCCGGTTCGGCCGCGCAGCCGCTCGGACATGGCCTCGCGGTCGCTCTCCGGCAGCGGGATCAGCCCGACGGCCGCCAAGTAGCCATCCGGACCCCAGGCGGCATCGCTGGTGAGCTCGGCCAGGTACTCCTCGACACCCGGGATCTGGTCAAGGTGGGCCTGTTTCACATACAGGTAGAGCGGGCGCGATAGGGGATAACGGCCGTCGGCGATGGTCGCGATGCTCGGCTCGATGCCGTCGATCCGGGCCGCTTGGATCTTGTCGGCATTTCGATCCAGGTAACTGAATCCGAAGATCCCCACTGCGGTGGGATCGACGACCAACCGGTTCCAAATCAAGTCGTCGTATTCGCCGGCTTCGACGAAGGCGCCATCGTCACGGATCTCCTGACAGAAGGCCTGATGCCGATCCTTGTCGATGCCTCGCAATGCGGCGATCGCTGCAACTCGATCACAGCCGGGCTCCATCGCCAGCTCGATGAAGGCGTCACGGGTGCCGGACGTCGGCGGCGGACCCAGCACCTGGATTCGCGTCTCGGGCAGATCGGCGCGCAGGGCCCGCCAGGTCTGATAGGGGTTCGCAATCGGCTCATCGCCGCCGGCTGGGTCCGGTAGGACCTTGGCCAAGGCCATCCAGACCTCTTGCAGACTCAGATCGAGTCGGGTGGCGGCCCGCGAGTTGGCGATTGCTATGCCGTCGAAGCCGATCCGGATCTCGATGATCCGATCGACACCGTTCGCCAGGCAGGTATCGAGCTCGCTCGTCTTGATCGGCCGCGATGCGTTCGCAATGTCCGGGTGATCCTCGCCGACACCGGCACAGAAGCGCGTCAGGCCGCCGCCGGTTCCGGTCGAATCGATGCGCGGCGCCGGAAAGTCGGTCGTGCCGTCGAACCGTTCACTGACGGCCTTCGCGAAGGGATACAGGGTCGACGAGCCCACGATATGGATGTGGTCGCGGGCCAGGGTCGGGGTGGACAGCAGCACGGCCAGGGCTGTCGCGGTCACGGCGATCAAGGGCTTGTTCACGATGGCGTTACCTCGCGGGGCGCTGGAAGGGCAACGCATCATTGTGCGCAGACGGTGTTGCGAGACCGTGACAGATGCGTGAGGGTTCGATGACAGACAGGGGAACCGATCCGTTCGGCGCCTTCGGCGCCGGCCCTCGCCGCCGCCACGGTGATCGCAGCCTGGGCTCCATCGTCACAAGATCAAAACATTCGTCGGCTATCTTGCCGCTTCGCCATGGAACGATATCTGCCGAGATGAAGATGGTCGACGCCCCCACGACGACGCCGTTGGAACGCGTCGAGGCCCTGTATCGTGAGCTCGTCGCCTGGTACGGCGAGGGTTCCGAGCGCGAGATCCGGGCTGCTTCCAAGCTGTTGGTGGTTGCGCTGTTCGAGCTCAAGACCCACGGAGGCCCCGGTTGGCGGACGCTGGTCGACGATCTGATTCAGACGCTCGAACGGGACCCGGCGCGTTTCGAGCGCATGCTCGAGGCCCATCGCGGCGAGCAAAGAAGACCATGGTGACGGACCGGCTCAGAACTGCGCACGGCCCGATGCCCCGGAGCCAAGTCCCGACGCAGACCGCCCACACCGAGGAATCCCAGATGCCCTTCTTGCATTCGAGCCCGCGCTGGCACCTCGCCGTCGCTGCCCTGATCCTGGCCCTGCTGGCCCCGCCGCTGGCGGCTTCCGACCTGATCCGGATCAATGGGGCCGGTGCCAGCTTCCCGGCTCCCCTCTACATGCGTTGGTTTCGTGACTACTACCAGGCCCACCCGAACGTGTTGGTCGACTATCAGGCGATCGGCAGCGGCGCCGGCGTCGCCAATCTGATCCAAGGTCGATTCGACTTCGCTGGCTCCGATGAGCCGCTGACCGAGACGGCTCTCGAACAACTCGGCGCGGACTGGATCCAGATCCCGATGGCGGCCGGCGCCATCGTCATGGCCTATCACCTGCCCGGGATCGAGGAACTGAAACTGTCGCGCGAGGCCCTCTCGGCGATCTTCCTCGGCGAAGCCGTGCGCTGGAACGACCCCGTGATCGCCGCCGCCAATCCCGGAGTCGCCCTGCCGGATCGGCCGATCGTGGTCGTCACGCGCGTCGATTCGAGCGGGACCAGCCTGATCGTGACCCGCCATCTGAGCGCGATCAGCGAGACCTTCGCGAACCTTGTCGGATCCAACCTGAAGCCGGTCTGGCCCAAGGCCCTGCAGGACCGCGGGGGCCTCATTCGCGGCAGCGGAAACGGCGGTGTCGCGCGGCTCGTGCAGGCTGTGCCAGGCGCCGTCGGCTATGTGCAATTCGCCTACGCCCACCTGTCGGGCATCTCGATGGCCACCTTGCAGAACGAGGCCGGAGCCTTCGTACCGCCGAACGAGGCGTCCTTCCAGGCGACCCTGGCGTCCTTCCGCGCCGAGTTGGACTTGAGCGACCTCGCCGATCCGAAAGGCGCCGAGTCCTATCCGATCCTGGCCCTGTCGTGGCTGATCGTGCCACGGTCTACGGAGGAGCCCAAGAGCCGGACCTTGCGCGAGGTGTTGCGTTACGCGCTGACCGACGGTCAGAAGGACGCGGCGCCGCTCGGCTACATCCCGCTGAGCCCGGCGGCGGTCGAGCAGATCATGGAGCGGCTCGATCTTCGTGGACCCATCCCTTCGGATTCCTGATCGGGTTCGCCGATGAGTCGGCGTCGTGGGTCGCGGCGGAGAATTCATGTGTGACGGGTATATCATCTTGGCACCACCTCGATGATTCACTGAGGAGCCGCGCGATGAGCGGTTTGCCCGATTCGGCCCTGACCATGATTTTGCTCTTTCTGCTGATCGTCTTGACGATCCTGTGGGCGCTGTATCGATTGAGCCGGCGCCATGTCGCGGTCGCCCATCGTCCGGAGCTCTGGCAGGGGCGTAACTATCGTTGTCCGAGCTGCGCAACGCCGATGCGACAGGGCTGGGTCATGCTCGGCAGGGGTGCCATCTTCGCTCCGCGTGGCCAGACGCCACCCGGTACCTTTGCGCATATCGGCCAAGCCCTCGACAACACGATCAGCCTCGCGTGGCGGCCAGCGGCGAACATGGCCTGGCATTGTCCGCACTGCCGCCTGCTGCTGATCGATCATGACAAGCTGGTCCGGCCGTAGGCCGGGCCGGGCTTGGTCGGTCACGAAAATATCATCGTATCGTCATACTGTTGGCGAGGTCTTCGACGAGAATAGCGCGGCGCAAAGTTCCGTCAGCGCTCGATCAACTCGTCCGGGAGTACCTTGCCTCATGAATGTGTCACCCCTCTTCAAGAGAACCCTGATCGCTGGCTGTTTGGCCCTCGTCGCCGTGTCGCCGGCGGCGTTCGCGGAGGTCCGATTGATGGGCTCCGGGGCGAGCTTCCCGGCCCCGATCTATGCCAAGTGGTTCAAGGACTTCAGCAGCGCGACCAAAGGTGCGCGCGTCGATTACCAGTCGAAGGGCAGCGGTGCTGGGATCCAGGACTTCATCAATCAGATCGTCGATTTCGCCGGCAGCGATGCGGCAATGAACGATGAGCAGATCGGCCAGGTCAAGAACGGCGTCGTGTTGTTGCCGGTGACCGCCGGCGAGATCGTGCTGACCTACAACCTGCCGGGCGTCAGCGAGCTGCGCCTGCCCCGCGAGGTCTATCCGGCGATCTTTACCGGCGAGATCACCAAATGGAACGACCCGCGGATCGCCGCGGCCAATCCGGGGGTCGACCTGCCCGATCGCGACATCACCGTCGTGGTCCGGTCCGATTCGTCGGGGACGACCTACGTCTTCACCGGCCACTTGGCCGCGATCGACGAGGCCTTCAACTCCGAGATCGGTCAGGGCACGTCGCCGCAATGGCCGCAGAGCGCCAAGTTCGTCAAGGCGCCGAAGAACGATGGGGTCACGGCCACGGTCAAGCAGACCCCGGGGGCGATCGGCTATGTCGAGTTCGGCTTCGCGAAGCTGACCGGGGCGCCGGTGGCCCTACTGGAGAATCGGGATGGCGAATTCGTCGCGCCGGGTCCGGAGACCGGCTCGGCCGCGTTGGCCAGCGCCGAGTTCCCGGGCGGCAACCTGCCGGGCAGCGAGGTTCCGGATCTGCGTGCCTGGGTCTTCGACCCGGCCGGGGCGCAAGCCTATCCGATCGCGACCTTCACCTGGCTCTTGTTCCCCGAGACCCAGGATCCGGCAAAGGCCGCGGTGGCCCGCGATCTCGTCGAGTACATCCTGACCGAGGGTCAGAAGAGCGCCGATGAGCTGGGCTATGTGCCGTTGCCCGACAATGTCATCGACAAGGTGCGGGAAGTCGCGCAATTGATCCGTTGACGACTGCCCGAGCCTAGGTCGGGTTCCTGTCGAGTCCGTGGGCGTGACGCCCCCGGACCCGGCGAATCCCCGGGTCACCTAGCCCATCAGCCTTGCATCGCAGGCCCAGATCTATGGCGTCGAACCCCTTTGATAAGATGACCTCGGCTGGCGGCGTCTCGCGCCCCCCATCGGCCAGCGACCAGCTGGCCGACCGGGTGTTCCGCGCGGTCGCCTTTTCGTGCGCCGCGCTGATCATCGTCCTGCTTCTGTTCATCATGTGGGAGCTCGGCGGTCTCGCGCTGCCGGCGATCTCGCAACACGGGCTCGGATTCATCACGGGCACGACCTGGAACGTCAGTCGTGCCGAGTTCGGCGTCCTGCCCGAGATCTGGGGCACCCTGTACAGCTCGCTGATCGCGCTGTTGCTCGGCGGTACCTTCGGCATCGGCATCGCGATCTTCCTGACCCAGGATTTCATACACGCGCGGCTCGCGGCGGTCTTTCGAACCATCGTCGAGCTGCTCGCGGCGATCCCATCGGTCGTGTACGGCCTGTGGGGCATCTATGTCGTGATCCCGTTGTTGCGGCCCGCCGCCGAATGGCTGCATCAGCACTTGGGCTTCGTACCCTTGTTCGGTACCGACATGAGCGGTCCCGGCCTGGCCCCGGCCGCGCTGGTGCTGGCGATCATGATCCTGCCGACGGTGGCCGCGATCTCGGTCGATGCCTTTCGCCGCATCCCTTACAAGGTCAAGGAGGCCGCCTATGGGATGGGCACGACGCGCTGGGAGGCGATCCTGAAGGTCATGCTGCCGACCGCGTCATCCGGTCTGCTGGCGGCGCTGGTCCTGGGCTTCGGGCGTGCGCTCGGCGAGACGATGGCCTTGGCGATGCTGATCGGCAACAGCAATCAGATCAACCTGTCGCTGTTCGCGCCGGCCAACACCCTGGCCTCGCTGCTCGCGTCGAGCTTCCCCGAGGCCGGCCAGATCGAGGTTCAGGCCCTGATGTACGCGGCGGTCGTGCTGCTTGCGATCACCTTGATCGTCAACATCGTCGGCCTCGGGATACAGCAATACACGGTACGGAAGTTCGAGGGCAAATGATGATGTCAATCGACTTGACCACCTCCCCCGATGCGATGCCGCGGCCGCGCCTCGAGCGTCAGGCCTTCGAGTTGCGGGCGCTGACCAGCGGACTGCTGACGCTGCTGACTTGGACGATCGCGATCCTCGGTAGCATCCCGCTGTTCTCGGTCATCTTCATGCTGGTCAGCGAGGGTGGCGCGCGGCTGGACTGGCAGGCCCTGACCGCGTTGCCGCCAGCGGGCTTCGAGCTCGGCGGTGGCTTCGGCAACGCGATCGTCGGTACCCTGGTGATGGTTGGGATTGCAACCGCGATCAGTGTGCCCTTCGGTCTGCTCGCGGCCATCTACCTCGCGGTCCTCGGGCCGCACAGCCAAGTGGCCAATGTCGCGCGCTTCGTCGCCAAGACCTTGACCGGCTTCCCGTCGATCCTCGCCGGCGTCTTCGTGTACGGGGTCCTCGTGATCTCGTTCGGCTATTCGGCCCTGGCCGGTGGTGTCGCTTTGGCCGTGCTGATGCTGCCGACCGTGATCCTCGCGGCCGAGGAGGCGATGAAGCAGGTACCGACCCGGATGACCGATGCCGCCTACGGCATGGGCTGCACCCGCAGTCAGGTGATCTGGAAGGTGGTCCTGCCGACCGGCGTACCCGGGATCTTGACCGGCGTGATGCTGGCGGTGGCCGGGGCCGCCGGCGAGTCGGCGCCGCTGTTGTTCACCGCGCTCTTCAGCAACTACTACCTGTCCGAGCTGATGGAGCCGACGGCCTCGCTGTCGATCCTGATCTACAACTTCTCGGCGATGCCTTTCCAGAATCAGATCGAGTTGGCCTGGGCGGCCTCTTTGGTGCTGGTCCTGATCGTCTTGGTCTTCAATATCCTGGCGCGTGTGATCGGCCGACCAAAGGTGTAATCCCCATCTCGAGGTACCCAGTATGAGTGCAGCGGCCGAAGCCCTGGCAGACAACGCGGCGACCTTCACCCCGACCGGCGACGCGGTCATCGACTGCGACCTGAAACGGGTCTTTTATGGTGACTTCCTCGCGGTGCGAAACAGTCATGTGCCGATCGAGAAGGGCAAGATCACCGGCTTCATCGGTCCGTCCGGCTGCGGCAAGAGCACCGTGCTGCGCAGCCTCAACCGCATGAACGACCTGATCCCGAGCTTTCGCTTCGAGGGCCACGTCAAGTACCACGGTCAGGACGTCTACGGGAAGCGGGTCGACCCGGTGATCGTGCGGCGTTACATCGGCATGGTCTTTCAGCAACCCAACCCCTTTGCGATGAGCATCTACGACAACGTCGCCTTTGGATTGCGGCTGAACCGTGTCAAGGGCAATCTGGATGAGCGCGTCCAGCGGGCGCTCGAGCGCGCGGCCCTCTGGAAAGAGGTCAAGGACAAGCTGAACAAGAGCGGGCTGTCCCTGTCCGGCGGTCAGCAGCAGCGGCTGTGCATCGCGCGAGCCATCGCCACCGAGCCCGATGTGCTGCTGATGGACGAGCCCTGTTCGGCGCTCGATCCGATCGCCACGCGCCAGGTCGAGGAGCTGATGCTCGAACTGAAGGCGCGTTACACGGTGGCGCTGGTCACACACAACATGCAGCAGGCGATGCGTGTCGCCGACACCACGGCCTTCTTCGGCGTCGACATCTCGCAGGGCGGCCGCACCGGCTACCTGGTCGAGATGGGCGCGACGCGCCAGATCTTCGAGGATCCGCAACAGGAACTGACGCGCCAGTACGTCGCCGGCGAATTCAGTTGACCCGCCCCCGGCGCCCGCGGGCTGTCCGCTCCGCCGGCGTCCGCCAGTCGTTTCACGAGGACGGACCATGACAAGTCTTTTTCGGGTCTTGCGCACCGCGGCGATGGTTGGGGTGTCGGTCGTTCTGGCCGCCTGCGGTGGCGACGCGCCCGACGGAAGCAGCGAGGCCGCGACCGGTGTGCGGCTCGCCGGCGCCGGCGCGACCTTCCCCGATCCCCTGTATCAGGAGTGGATCCGCCGCTATCGGGACCAGGCACCCGATGTCCGGATCCGCTATCAACCGGTCGGCAGCGGGGAAGGCGTCGCGCGCTTCCTGGCCGAGACGGTCGATTTCGGCGGCAGCGATCGGGCGATGACCGACGCCGAGATGGCCCAGGTCGTGCGCGGGGCCAGGCTGATCCCGGCGACGGCCGGCATGGTGGTGCTGGCCTACAACCTCCCGGAGATCGACGGTGAGTTGCGGTTGCCGCGCGACGTCTATGTCGACATCTTCCTCGGCACCATCTGGCGCTGGGATGATCCACGAATCCAGGCGGCAAATCCGGACCTCGAGTTGCCCTCGAAGATGATTCAGACCGTGGTGCGGCGCGACGGCTCCGGGACCACCTACGCCTTCACGAATCATCTGAGCGCCGTCAGCGATGCATGGCGGTATGGCCCCGGCACTGGACAGTCCGTGCAATGGCCGGGTGGCGCGATGACCGGAAGCGGCAACGAGGGCGTGGCGCAGAAGATCAAGATCAGCCCGGGATCGATCGGGTACGTCGAGTATTACTTCGCCCGGCGCTTGGAGATGCCGATCGCGATGCTGGAGAACCGTGCTGGCCGGTTCGTGCGGCCGGACGCTGCGACCGGGCAGGCGGCGCTGGCCTCGGCGGCAGCCGCGGAGCTGCCGGACAATCTTCGGCTGTTCGTGCCGGATCCGTCGGGATCCGATGACTATCCGATCGTCAGCCTCTCGTGGCTGCTCCTGTACGGCGAGTATCCGGATACCGAGGTGGGCGAGAGCCTCAAGGCGGCCGTGAACTGGGCCTTGGACCAGGGGCAGGAGATCGCCGAGGAAATGGGCTACATTCCGCTGCCCGAGGCGATCGCCGCGGCGGCCGTCGAGGCGGTGGCCAGCATCCGTTGAATGACGCCGCGCCTCCAGGGAAGGATCGGCGCCGGCTCGCGTCCATCCCCTGACGGCTGCCCGGCGGGGGCGCTTGGGCGCGGCGCTGGACCGATGCGTCTCGATCTCGCCGCGATCGACGCCGCGCTGCGCGCGGTCCAGGCCGATTTTGCGCGGCTCAGCCCGCACCTGGGCACGCCGCGCGACCCGATGACGGACATGGTCCGAGACCATCTGCTCGACGGCTATCGGCTCGTCGACGAGGCGCTGCGAACAGGGTTGGATCCGTTCGCGCCGGGCCATTCCCGGTGGCTGCTCGAACTCAATCGGCGGGTCCTGTGCGGCACGGATGCCACGCGGCGCCGCGAGTACGCCGAACACCTGCGCGCGACGGAGCGCCACTTCTACGACGGATCAGGTGGTGGGATCGGCGCGCTGATCGAGTGGCTGGCCCGCCATCGCGGCGCTGACATCTGGCAACGGGCCGCCGGGCTTTACATCCAGCTCTTGAGCCAACCTCAGCTCTTCCTCGAAGGCAATCACCGCACCGGTGTCCTAGTCGTGAGCTACCTGCTGGCGCGGGAGGGTCACCTACCGTTCGTGCTGTCGGTCGCAAACGCGCGTGTCTACTTCGACCTCTCGGCGCGGATCAAGCATCGGCGCCGCGACGGTCTCGCGCTGCTGGTCGCGGGGATCGGGATCCGGCGCCAACTCGTGCGGCTCCTGCGCGAGGAGTCGGCGGTCAGCCGCTCGGTGTAGGCGCGCCGTTCGCCGGGCACGCGGCGGACCAGCATCGACCGTGCCGATGGCCCGGCGTCGTGCCGCGCGTTTCCGACCCGAAAAGAGTTGATCCTATTGAATATAGATGCGAATCTTGCACCCATCCTCGTGCAAGCGACGCTGGCGATGTGCGCGACCTGAACGGATCGACACACCGGAGGCCGAACCCCGTGTTGTCCATGCAAGCCCGGTATCAGCAACCCGAATCTCAACCAACCCATGACGACATCATCCACTTCTCCGGGGTGAGTTGGGATGACTACGAGCGCCTGCTCGTGATGCGCGGCGATCATTCCGCCCCGCGGATCGCCTACCTGGAAGGAGAAGTCGAGATCATGAGCCCGTCGCAGACCCACGAAGGCATCAAGTCCGTGATCGGCCGCCTGGTCGAGACCTATTGCCTGGAGCGTGACATCGTGTTTTCGACCTATGGCTCATGGACGCTCAAAGACAAGTCGCGCGAACGCGGCGCCGAGCCGGACGAGTGCTATGTCTTCGGGACCGAGGCGGCGGAGCGTCCGCATCTCGCCATCGAGGTCGTCTGGACCCAGGGTCGCCTCGACAAGCTCGAGATCTACCGCCAACTCGGCGTCGCCGAGGTCTGGTACTGGCGCCAGGGTCTCATCCAACCCTACCGTCTGCGCGGAGAGCGCTACGAGCCGACGAACGAGAGCCAGGTCTTGCCCGGATTGGATTTGGCGCTCCTGATGCGCTTCATCGACGAGCCGACCACCTCACAGGCGATCCGGGGCTATCGCGATGCGCTGCGGCGCGATCAAAGCGGCTGATGACCGAAAGCCTCATCGACAGTCGCCGCGAAAGCGACCGCCCCCTTGGGATCATCGACTTGTCGTCGACCTCTTGGCCCATCCCAAGGGCCAGCGGACCGAGCTCAACGCGACGACCTCGGGAACCGATTCCCCGACCGACGTCGACGAGCGAGATCTTATCCAGCCTGACCTTGTGCCGCTAGTCGTCGCCATCCGGCGCCCTCGGATGTCGAGTGCGGCGCCATGTCTGCTGCGCGCTGACGGTCGTCTCGGCGCACTTCGCCTCCAAGGTCGATCGGCTGCTCGAGGTCACCCTGTCGCGCGAGTGTGGGGGCTGAACCCCCAGCCAGCGCACGCCCCGGTCTTGTAAACCGGGCGTGGAGGGACAATCCTGTTGCTCGGGCGGCTGGTCTGCTAGGGGGCAACAACTCGAACTTCGGGAGAGGCGGCGCGATGGTCATGAGCAAACGATTGGCTGCCGAGTTTCTCGGCACCTTCTGGCTGGTACTCGGCGGCTGCGGCAGTGCTGTCCTGGCGGCCCATTTTGGTGGCGACGGGAATCCGCTCGGTATCGGTCTTCTCGGTGTGTCCTTGGCATTCGGGCTGACCGTTCTTACCATGGCTTACGCTGTTGGCCACATATCCGGCGGGCATTTCAATCCGGCTGTCAGTGTCGGGTTGTGGGCGGCGGGCCGGTTTCCCGGCAAGGACCTCGGACCCTATGTCCTCGTCCAAGTGCTGGGCGGGCTCGCCGCGGGCGCTGTGCTGTATCTGATCGCCACCGGCGCCGCCGATGCGGAACTCGGTGGGTTTGCCAGCAACGGATACGGTGAACGCTCCCCTGGCGGCTACGGCATGGGTGCGGCGTTTCTGACCGAGGTGGTCATGACGCTGTTCTTCCTGGTGGTCATTCTAGGCGTCACGAGCAGAGCGGCGCCCGCCGGCTTTGCGCCGATCGCGATCGGACTGTGTCTGACGCTTATCCACCTCATCAGCATTCCCGTCACCAACACCTCGGTCAATCCAGCCAGGTCCACAGGGGTTGCGTTTTTCGCGGACGCCGGTGCCGTACCACAGCTTTGGCTGTTCTGGGTGGCTCCGATCATCGGTGCGCTCGTTGCTGGATTTCTGACACGCTGGCTGCAAAAGACCCCTGGCTGAAGGGGCGGGGTCACCTCTCGGCGGTCCTGTCGAACACGTCCCAAAAGGTCGGCCGGACCGCCGATCGGCAGGCTCTGGATGGCCTACGGCGAGGTGGTCCGGTTGGTGCGTCCGGCCCGCCTAACGAGACGCTGATCTATTGGCCGGTCTGGCCAAAGATCAGTACCGAAGTCGAAAACGCGGTTTCCGACTTCCTTCATGTTCGATCGCGTATCGCGACTGATCATGTCGGGGCTTCTGCCCCGCACGGAAAGCGCTAATTGGTTCAGCGTATTCCTAGTGATTTTGGCCCTCATAGCGCCCATTTCATTGGCAGGCTGCGTACCATGGTGTGGCGCTCTTGGACCCGATCGCGCGCGTTGGTGGAATGCGGGTCAGCTTGTCGACCTGGGCTTGATCGCATCGAGTTGGTGAGATCGCTTGGACAAGAGCGGTCAAGGATCTGGAGCGGTTGGTGGGGGAAAGAAGAAAGGGATCGGTTGTCCAACAGCCGTGGTCCGTTCCGTGCTCCGTATCACCTGGCTGTATTCTGGCTTCGTCATCCGTTTTCGCTCGCCTTGGGGGTAGGCACACATGAGTTTTGGAAACATCGTCGGGCAGTTGCTTCAGCAGGGTCTCGCGGGTCAGTCCCAAACCGATGCGCGCGTCGGTCAGAGTGTTCGAAACCTTTCGCAGGGTGGTCCTGGGGTCGAGCAGATTTTTGGCTCCGTCCAGTCAGTCCTTCGTGGCGGGGTGTCGGGCGGTCACAGCGGTCGAGCCGGTTCGCTCGCCGGCCTGGCCGAAGCGGCAAAGGGTTTTCTCGGCTCGAGCCAGGTGGGCGGGATGTCGGGCGCGCAGATCGGTGGCCTGGGTGCGCTCGCCGGAGCTCTTCTCGGTGGTGGCGGCGGTGCTGCACGAGGCGCCGTCGGCGGGGGCGCAATGGCTGTCCTGGGGACGCTCGCGCTGACCGCATTGCAGAACGCCGCTGCGAGTCGGTCCGGCGCATCCACTGCCCAGTTGGCGCCCCGAGCGCCATCGACGCAGGAGGTGGCGGCGGTGGCCAGCGACGATGGCGAACGCCTGGTGTTGCGGGCTATGATCGCCGCCGCCAAGGCGGATGGGCATATCGCACAGGACGAGATGCAGCGTATTCTCGGGCACCTGAAGGCTGATGAGGTCAGCGAAAGCGAACGCCGGTTCGTGCTCGATGAGATCAATAAGCCTCTCGACGTCGCTGACATTGCCCGCGAGGTTCGAACGCCCGCACAAGCGGCGGAGGTCTACGCTGCGTCGCTGGTCGCGATCGACATCGATTCCGACGCCGAGCGCGAGTACCTGCGCAGCCTTTCCAGTGCCCTGGGCCTCGACCCTGGAGTGATCGCCTTCCTACACCAGACCACCGGTGCCCCGACCGTCTGATCAGCGCCTTGTAAGGGTCCAGCGGTTCGTGACCTACTTGATTCAGCACAGCGAACGGGCTGCACGCCGCGCGCATCGTCACGCGCGGCGCCGGTCCCCTGCCCGGATGGGACAACGGGAAAGACGCAAGAAGACCGAGCGCGGCAGGGAGACCGGTCCCGGACGATGGCCAGCTTGGCGATTCTTTTCGATTCCCGTCACTTATCGGGGAAGATCGCGGCCATCGCACCTTGTTCCGGTGGGAGAGGGGTCTGGAACCAATCGAAGCGTTTGCGCAGTCTTTCTCACTCGCCGACGATGACCAGCGTTGGGGGCTGGGCGGGTCGCATTGGACCTTGGCCGATATCCTCGACAAGGTCCCGGAATAGACACGCTGTTGGTGCCTGGTCCCTGGCTGGATCAGCGCGACCGGCAGTGCGCGAGCAACAGGGTATTGACCTGGTCGATGATGAATGCCCAGACCGCCGAAACGGCCAGCGTGGTCCGCTAGGGAAGACGGCAGAGGGATGGCCGGCAGTCATTTTCCCCTGAGCAGGCACTGGCCGGCGATCGGCTGCCACGAGGTGCCGGTCGGCGCGGGCGACGCGACGAATCGGCCTCCGCTTCCTGCGTGATGGGCCGCATCTCGATTAGAATTCGGGAGAATCGGGGCGCGATCCTCGTCTCTCGGGTGGCCCACCGTCGGGGTCCGACGATCGAGCCCGACACGCCAGCCGGTGCCCCGGTTGGTCTCGACCCCCGAACGCCACCGGGCACCACGATGGACATGAGCCGAGAACCAGCCACCGCGCCGGCCCCGACCAAGGGGAAGCCCTTGGGCCCGGCATGGGTCGCGGTTCTCTATGGGCTGGCCGGCGGGGCTTGGATCGCCGCATCGGGCTATGCCCTCGGGCTGATGATCGAGGATCCCGTGCTCCTCGAGCGCCTGGAGCTCGGCAAAGGGCTGCTGTTCGTCGTCACGACGGCTTGCCTCCTCTATCTGCTGCTGCGGCTGCGTCAGACCGATCCGGCCGAAGCGCTGGGCGCACCGGCGGAGCCGGTGATGCGCGGGGCCTGGCTTGCGGCGATCCTGGCCATGCTGCTGTTGCTCGCCCCGCTACTTGCCGTCAGCATCGTCAAGCTGCGCGGACCCGCCGTGGAGCGGGAGGCCCTCGCCGAGCTCAGCGTCATTGCCGAGCTCAAGACCGACCACCTCCGCTACTGGCTGACCGAACGGCTCGGGGATGGCTTGGCCATTGCCGCCGACGACGACCTCCGGGACCGGATCCTCGCCTTGCAGGCTGCCGCTGCGCGGCCGGGCGAGGTCGGTGCCCGCCTCGAGGCCATCCGGCGCGCCCACGGCTACGATGCCGTCGTCCTGCTCTCGGCGGATGGGCGACCTCTGCTGGTGCTCGGTGATATTCGGGAGCCGGACCGGGCCGCCGACGATCCGCATCTGGCCGAGCTGGCCGCCGGCCGGACAGCGGTCGTCAACCTGTTTCGCGACCCGCTGGGCCGCCTGCACCTGGACGTCGCCCTGTCGATCAGCGCCCCGGGCTCCGCTCGGCCTGATGCCTACCTCGTCCTGCACGTCGATCCCGACCACTTCCTGCTGCCCTTCATCCAGTACTGGCCAACGGCGAGCCCGAGTGGCGAGACCCTGCTGGTCCGCCGTGACGGCGACTCGATCGTGTTCCTCAATCCGTTGCGTCATCAGCCTGGCGAGGCCTTGACGTTCCGCCTGCCGCTCGATACCCCGGGACTGCCGGCCGCGGTGGCCATCGGTCGGGATCGTCCGGGCACGATACGAGGCCGCGACTATCGCGGCGTTCCCGTGCTCGCCGCC
The DNA here is from genome assembly GCF_041197575.1 of Thioalkalicoccus limnaeus. Classification (NCBI taxonomy): domain Bacteria; kingdom Pseudomonadati; phylum Pseudomonadota; class Gammaproteobacteria; order Chromatiales; family Chromatiaceae; genus Thioalkalicoccus; species Thioalkalicoccus limnaeus. The sequence continues at coordinate 211,416 of NZ_JBDKXB010000003.1, forward strand.
TATCGCCCGGTGCCCGGCACCGATTGGCACTTGGTAGCCAAGCGGGACCAGCGGGAGATCCTGGCGCCGGTCCAGCATCTCGCGCTGCTGGTCGGCGTGCTCACGCTGTTCGCAACGCTTGCGATCGCGGTCATGCTGGTCTTGCTGTGGCGTCAGCAGCAGCGCACCCTGCAGCTCGCGCTGTTGGCGCAGACCGCCGAGCGCGACCGCCTGCTGAGCCATTTCTACGAGCTCCCGTTCATCGGCATGGCGATCACGGACCCCGCGACCAAACGCTGGCTTCATGTCAATGCGCGGCTGGCCGAGATCCTCGGGCGCTCGCGCGAGGAGCTCGCGGCGCTGTCGTGGGCCGAGATCACGCACCCGGAGGATCTCGCCGCGGACGTCGCGGCGTTCGACCGGGTGGTGGGCGGAGAGTCCGACGGCTATCGAATGGACAAGCGCTTCGTGCGCCCGGACGGGGTCCTCGTCTATGCCGCGATCGACGTCCGCTGCGTGCGTCATCCCGATGGCACCCTGGCCTATTTCGTCGCGACCGTCGACGACGTGACGGAACGGCGGCGCAGCGAGATCGCGCTGCGCCGCCAGCGCGATCTCTACGACATGCTCTCGCAGACCAATCAGGCGATCGTCCGCACCGTCGCGCGCGATGCGTTGCTCATCGAGATCTGTCGGATCGCCGTGCAGCACGGCCGCTTCCTGTTCGCCTGGGTCGGCTGGCTCGGGACGGCTCCAGCCCCGCCGCAGGCGGTCGCCCAGTACGGCACGGACGCGGGGTTCCTCGCCGCCTTCCTCGGCACCGCGCCGGCCGGACAAGAGCATCTCGGCCGCGCCATCGCAAGCGGCCGCCACGCCATCTGCAACGATCTGCTCGCCGAGGCTGTGGGGCTTCCCTGGTACGAGCCGGCGCGGCAAGCCGGCTTCCGCGCGGCGGGGGCCTTCCTGCTCCATCACCAGGGCGAGGTGGTGGGCTTGCTGGGCCTCTATGCCGGCGAGGGCGGCTTTTTCACGGCGGAGGTGGTCGAGACGTTGGACGAGATGATGCGCGACGTCTCGTTCGCCCTCGACAACCTCGCTCAGACCCAGGCATTGAAAGACAGCGAAGCGCGCTACCACAGCCTGTTCGCCAACGACCACACCCCGATGCTGCTCGTCGACTCGGAGGACGGCGCCATCGTCGATGCGAATCCCGCCGCCGGCGCTTACTACGGCTATCCATCGGAGCGGCTGCGCGGGGCGGCCGTCGCGCTTCTCGACACGCGCGACCCGCAGGGCTGCCCGGTTACCGAGGCGAGCGCCTGGCTGGATCGGGGATCCCACTTCGAGGCACGTCAGCAGCTGGCCGATGGCCAGGTGCGCGACGTCGAGCTCCACGTTGCCCCGGTCGGGGTCGCCGGCCGCACGCTGCTCTATTGCATCGTTCACGATTTGACGACGCGCAAACAGGCCGAGGAGGCTCAGCGCCTGGCCGCTGCCGTCTTCAAGTTCACCCGCGACGGTGTCGTCATCACCGACCTGGTCCCGCGGATACTCGCCGTCAACCGCGCCTACACCGAGATCACCGGCTACGCCGCGGACGAGGTCCAGGGGCGGAATCCGGCCGTCATCAGCTCCGGGAGGCATGACGCCGCCTTTTACCAGGGTATCTGGACGACCCTGGCCGAGAGTGGCCACTGGCAAGGGGAGATCTGGAATCGTCGCAAGGGCGGCGAGATCTACCCGGCGTGGCTGACCATCAGCACGGTCCACGACGAGCGAGGTGTCCCCAGCCATTACGTCGGCGTCTTCACCGACATCAGCCAGCTCAAGCAATCCGAGGCGCGCCTCGAGAGCTTGGCCCACTACGATACGCTGACCGGCTTGCCGAATCGGCGTCTCGTTCAGTCGCGCTTGGAGCAGGCCCTTGCGCGCGCCACGCGCCACGGCCAGCGCGTCGGAGTCCTCTTCGTCGATCTCGATCGCTTCAAGAACATCAATGACAGCCTCGGCCACCCCGCCGGCGACGAGCTGTTGAAGGCGATCAGCGAGCGCCTGACGAAGCGGATCCGCGAAGAGGACACCCTGGCCCGTCTCGGTGGGGACGAATTCCTGCTCTTGATCGAGTCCCTGGCGCTCCCCGAGGACGCGGCCGTCGTCGCCGAGATGATCATTCGGCTCGTCGAGCAACCCTTCCTGCTCGATGGTCGTCACGAGGTCTATATCGGGGCCAGCGTCGGGATCAGCCTCTACCCGGACGATGCCCTCGACGTGACGGCTCTGATCCAGCACGCCGACGCCGCCATGTACCAGGCCAAGGAGCAGGGACGCAACACCTACCGCTTCTACACCAAGACCCTCACCGAGTGGGCGAATCGGCGTCTGGAGCTCGAGACCCAGTTGCGTCAGGCGCTCGAGCGCGAGGAATTCCTCCTGCATTACCAGCCGATCGTTGCCGCCGCCGACGGGCGCTTGATCGGGTTGGAGGCGCTCGTCCGCTGGCAACCGCCCGGGGTGGATCTGGTATCGCCGAGCGACTTCATTCCGATCTGCGAGGACACGGGCCTGATCGTGCCGCTGGGCGACTGGGTGTTGCACCGGGCCTGCGCCCAGCTGAAGACCTGGCTCGATGGCGGCTGCCGACCGGTCTGCATGGCGATCAACCTGTCGGTGCGGCAGCTACGCTTTCAGGACATGGTGCGACAGATCCAGGCGATCCTGCATCTCACCGGCATTCCGCCGCATCTGATCCAGCTCGAGCTCACCGAGAGCGGCATCATGGAGCAGGGCGAGAAGGCGATCACGATCATGGGCGACCTCAAGGCGATGGGTGTCAGGCTCGCCATCGATGACTTTGGCACCGGGTACTCGTCGTTGGCCCACCTGAAGCGCTTCCGCGTGGATCGGCTCAAGGTCGACCGCAGCTTCGTCCAAAACCTCGACAAGGACGACAACGATCGCCAGATCGCGACGACCATCATCGCCATGGCCCACAACCTGCGCCTCGACGTCGTGGCCGAAGGCGTCGAGACCAGAGCGCAGCAGGAGTGGCTCGCCCGGATGGGCTGCGACGCCTTCCAGGGCTATCTGTTCGCTCGACCGATGACGGCCGAGGCCGTCTGGAACTGGGTCCGAAGGCAACGCCCCCCCGGCGAGGGCTGAGGGCGCGACGCGCCTCGCCGATCCCTGGCGAACAGGCCGAAAACGAGCCGCAACGGGCTCCAGATTCCCCCCGTCATCTTGGTGTCACGTCTCCGGGGACCCTCGTAGGAGCGCGGCGGGAATCGCTTTACACTTCGCATGATCGGCGCGAGTCGGACTCCCGACGCGCATCCAACGGCGGTCGACCGGGCGCCGGGTCGACTTACCCTCGCTCAAAACAGGAGAAAATGCATGCTTCGCAGGAACACTTTCTGGTCCCTTGTCTTGATGGCGGGCACCTTGAGCGGAGCCGGGATGGCCTGGGCCGAGCCACCCGACGAGGCGATCACGCCATCGATGGCGACGGTCACGGGCACCTTGACCTATCTGCCGCGGATCGCGCTGCCGCCGAATGCGCAAGCCGTGATCACGTTACTCGACAAACGGATTCCCGGCGGCGAGGTCGTGACCGAACAGCGGATCGCCTTGGGGGAGCGGCAGGTGCCGATCCCGTTCGATCTGCCGCTGACCGAGGAGGCCCCGGACGAGGGCCGGACCTATGTCCTCGAGGCGGCGATCCTGACTGGCGGTTTGCTGATCTGGGTGGCCGAACCGATCCCGGTCGCGCTGACCGACGCGGGGCAGGATCTCGGCGAGATCTGGCTGCGCCAATATCGGCCGGTCGCGTTCAGCGACGAGTACCGCTGCGGTGATCAGCGGATCCGTATCGGGATGGCCGACGACTGGATGCGTCTCGAGGTCGAGGGGCAGGAGTTCGACCTGAAGCAGCGGGTCGCCGCGTCGGGAGCCCGGTTCGTCGCGATCGCCGATCCCGCGACCTTCTTCTGGAGCAAGGGGGATGGCGGGCGGCTCGAGGTTGCCGGCCGGAGCTTCCCGGACTGCGTTCGGGTCGCCGCGGATCAGGGGCTCTTTCGGGCGTCGGGGAATGAGCCGGGCTGGCATTTGGAGATCGATGCCGATCGGATACTCGTTGTCCTGGACTATGGCGAGCGCCGAATCGCTGGCGCCGTGCCAGCACCGGAGGCCATCGATGATGGGCTCCATTATCGCTTCGAACTGGAAGGCCATGATCTGGATATCGAGATCCTCGATCGACTCTGCCGCGATAGCATGACCGGGATGCCCCATCCGCGTACCGTGACCCTCGTCGTCGACGAGGACCGGCTCGCCGGTTGCGGCGGCGATCCGGGGACCTTGCTGCGGGACATCGAGTGGGTTTTCGAGGATCTCGGCGGCCAGGCCCCGATCGAGGGCTCACGCGTGACGCTGAACTTCGGCGACGACAACCGCGTCTGGGGCAAGGCGTCGTGCAACAACCTTCTCGGCGAGTATCGGTTGACCGGCGAGCAGTTCATCCTGTCGCCATTGGCGACGACCATGATGGCCTGCGACCAGGGGCTGATGGATCAGGAGCAGTTGTTCCTGGAGCGGCTGCCGACCGTGCGGCACTTCGATCTGGATGCCGACGGACGACTCGTGCTGCACGCCGACGGGGGGCGAACGCTGATCGCGCGTGGCGAAGGGCGGGGTGGCTCGTAAGGCTGGATATGGAGGGTAGGTTGGCCGGGCCGGCGAGGCGATCCTTGCGGCTGGTTCATTGGCCGGGATGGCCAATGAACCAGCGCCTCCTAACGGAAGCGCTGGACTATTCAGCGCTTCCCGTGCGGGGTCGGAACCCCGTGCTGATCTTCGGCCAGGACGGCCAATAGATCAGCGTCTCCTCAGGGAGCGAGCGGGTTCGGCCGGTTCAGGAAGTCCTGATAGGCCGGACTGTCGACGGTGAAGGGCGGAAGACTCGTACCGAACCAGGTGAAGTTGTATTGCGATGTCACCTCGCCTTCCGGGACTTCGACCAGCAGTCCCCAGCTGACGCAACGGCAGGTCACGTCGCACTGCTCCACGGGCGGGGTAGGATTCCCGCCCTCGCTCTCAGCCGGTTTTTCCCCTCCGCTTCCGTCGGGGCAAGCCCGGTTCGGTCCTGTCTGCGGGTTGGGGATCTTGATCGTGCACGAATACCCGCTGTCGCAGCCGCAACGAACGAGCTCGCCATCGACGAGATCGACCAGGCCGTCATTATTCCGATCCTGCGCGAAGCCGGTGCATGGTGCCTCGAACTTGCGCTTGTGGTTGACCCGCATGTAATAGGTGCCGGGCTCCATCAGGCCGAAGCGATAGGTCTCCGGGTCGTCGCCGACATTGGTTCGAGCCGTGTCGGTGTTGATCGCGAGCAAGGGCCGGACGGCTGCTTCCGGGGCCCCGCCTTCGAGAGCGAAGGCGCTGGCCTCGTCATAGACTTCGACGAACCAGTTACCGGCGCTGCACGGTTCGCGGACACAGAACCCGAACGTGATGATCTCGTTGCCGTGGCTCGTATAGCGGAACCAATCATCTTCGCCTTGGCCCCAGACGAAGGATTCGCCCATGACGGCGACACCCTCGAAGGTCAGATTGATCAAGCCGTACATGGTCACGCCATTGGCGATCGGGTTCGCCTGACTCGGCCAGTCGTTCGGCTCGACCTCGGCATCATAGAAACCGACGACGAACGGATTGATATCGAGGGGCGTGTCCTGGACGAAGGCGGTCAGATTGTAGGGCAAAGCGCTCCAATCCTCGCGGCTGCTCGGTTCGACGACCAGGTAGTAGGTGCCGGCCAGGCCGAGCATGAAGTCGTAGCGGATTCCGGCGCCCGGATCTTCGATCTCACCGGCGAAGTTCGTGTCGAAACCGCTCAGGCGGGTGCCACGGGCATCTCGGATCGAGACCTTCCAGCCCCTGAGGTCGGTTCGGCCGTGTTGGGCCGCGCCGATCGGTCTGGGGACCGCGAAGTTGATGGTCAGGTGTTGATTGGGTTCGCCAGTGACGAGGTAGAACCAGTCCTGGTCGATCGGACTGGAGCTCTGGCCCCAAAAAGGGGTGCCGAGTGCGAAGATCGGATTGGCCGACACCATGTTGTCGTTCGGCTCGATCTCGCCGAAGATGGGCGCGCCGAGCAAGCTACCAAGCGTGATGCCGCAACTTTCCGGATTGTTTTGGCAGGCCGTGAGCGCTTCGTTGCTGCCGGTGCTGTAACCGGAGTTGTACGCCGCTTGCGCGGCCGAGGCGCAGATATCACCGCCGGGGTATCCGACGAGGGCCGCTGTCGCGGCCGAGGCATACAACCACAACAGGACGACGACCAGGCCAGAGAGGGCGCGATGCTTCATCGTTAGCGGTCCTTATCAGTTGAGATGGACTCGTTTTCGGGTCAAGGATCCTTCGCGACCGGGCCAGGATGGGGCCGCGCCCGGGTCTTTCCGCACCGAGTGTAGGCCAAAAGACGACCCGTTGGGTGTGTGGGTGGGCAAAAGGGTGAGCTGGATCACATCCTGATCGGTGTCGCGGGCATGAAACCGGTTGATCTGGTTCAGCGCTCCAACAGCGCAAGCAATTGGGCCCGGTCGATCTCATCGGTCACGACCGCGTCGCCGATCCCCTTCAGCAGGACCAGCCTCAGGTGTCCGTCGAGGACCTTCTTGTCGACCGCCATCAGTTCGAGGATACGCTCGGCCGGAAGATCGCTCGGCGGGGCCGTCGGCAGACCGGCCGCGTCGACCAGGCGAGCGGTCCGGTCGACCGAGACCGAGTCGATCCAGCCGATCCGGTGCGATAGCTCCGCGGCGAGCACCAGACCGGCGCCGACCGCTTCGCCATGCAGCCATGTGCCATACCCGACGCCGGTCTCGATCGCGTGGCCGAAGGTGTGACCCAGGTTCAAGAGCGCCCGTTGACCGGCCTCGCGCTCGTCGGCGGCGACGACCTCGGCCTTGTTCTGGCACGAACGGGCGATCGCCTCGGCCAGCGCCGCCGGGTCGCGGGCGCGCAACGCGCCCATCTGGCCCTCGAGCCAGCCGAAGAAGGCCCGGTCGCGGATCAGCCCGTATTTGATGACTTCGGCGAGACCGGCCGACAGCTCGCGGTCTGGCAGGGTCGCTAATGTCGCGGTGTCGGCGACCACGGCGCGTGGTTGGTGAAAGGCGCCGATCATGTTCTTGCCGAGCCGGTGATTGACCCCGGTCTTGCCCCCGACCGACGAGTCGACCTGGGCCAGCAGCGTGGTCGGCACTTGCAGGAAGTCGACGCCGCGCTGATAGCAGGCCGCGGCGAAACCGGCCATGTCGCCGACCACGCCACCACCGAGCGCGATCAGGGTCGCGTCGCGGCCGAAACGGTGTGTCAACAGGGCGTCGAAGACTCGGTTGACGACATCCAAGGTCTTGTAGACCTCGCCATCGGGCAGAATCAGCGTTTCGGTTCGCAGATCGCCGAGGGCCTCGAGGACGGCGCCCATATACAGCGGGCCGACCGTTTCGTTGGTGATGACCAGGACCCGCGAGCCGCGGAGATAGGGCCGGTAACAGTCCGGGTCGCGGATCAGTCCGTCGCCGATGAAGATCGGGTAGGTGCGATCGCCGAGCGCGACTTCGAGCCGTTGATGCATCGCTGCGGATCCTGGTCAGGCGCTAAAGCTCGGCGCTCTCGATGCGCCGGCGGATCTCTTTGACGACCGATGCCGTGCCGCGCCGTTCGGTCGAGACCACGAGATCCGCGACCTGGCGATACAGGGGGTCGCGCTCGGCCATCAGATCGCGAAGCCGCTGCATCGGATCCTCGGTGTCGAGCAGCGGGCGGTTGCGATCTCGGGCGGTGCGCGCGTACTGCTGTTCGGGACTGCAATGCAGATAGACGACGACGCCGCGTGCGGCCAGATCCTGGCGGTTCTCCGGTCGCAGCACGGCACCGCCGCCGGTCGCGAGTACGATGCGTTCCTCCTGGATCAGTTGTTCGATGACCTGGCGTTCGCGCTCGCGAAAACCGGCCTCGCCCTCGTACTCGAAGATGGTCGGGATGTCGACGCCGGTCCGGCGCTGGATCTCTTGATCGCTATCGCGGAATTCGTAAGACAGGGCCTCGGCCAGTTGACGTCCGATGGTGCTCTTGCCGGCGCCCATCGGCCCCACGAGAAAGATGTTCTGTGCGCGTATCATGCCATACAGATATGCCAGATTTGATGGGTTTCAGCAAGCCGCCGTGACCGGTCGGCTGCTGGTTCGTCGCTAGGGATGCGGGCTGCGGCGCGGCGTCCTGGTCATCCGCCGATGCGGGCGGCGCACCGCTGGCGAGGCAGGCTTCGCCGCCCGCGCGCCGGTGGCCGCCGCGGCGGAGGTCGGCGGGCGGCCACCGGCATCGAGTCGAGGTTCAGCGTCAAAAGCGCCCCGTCGTCCCTTGGGCCAGTTCGGACTTCAGGATCCGCGGGGTCACGAAGATCAGCAGTTCGCTGTTGTTGTCGACCCTTTCCGTCCGGCGGAACAAGTGACCCAGCACCGGCACGCCGCCGAGCCACGGTACCTGCTCGCGCTGGAAGGCGCGCGTCTGCTCGAAGACACCGCCGAGGACCACGGTCTCGCCGTTGTCGACCAAGACCGAGGTGTCGACGCTTCTTTTGTTGATCAGGGGGTTGCCTTGTACCGAGAAGGTGAAATCCGGTTCGTCCTTGTTGATCTCCAGGTCCATGATGATCCGGTCATCCGGCGTGATGTGCGGCGTGACCAAGAGTTTCAGCGTCGCGTCGCGATACTCGACGGTCGCCGGGTTGTTTGCCGAGCCTGGGGTCACGACCGGGATCTCGCGTCCGACCTGGATCTCGGCCTGCTTCTGATCCGATGTGATGATCCGCGGATTCGAGATGATCTCGCCCCGGCCCTCGCGCTGCATCGCCGACAGTTCCAGTTGCAGCAGATAGCTGCCGACCCGGCCGATCAGGAAGTTCACCGCACCGGAGGGGTCCGTGACCGGCAGGTTCACCAGCAAGGCCTCCGCTCCGGAACCGGTCGGCAGTTCGATCGCCGTGTTGAAGGGTTGCCCGGTCCGGGCATCCTGGAAAACCGGCCCCTTATCGATGAAGGCGGTTCCCGGCAGGTGACCAGGCCGGCCGCCGCCCATCAGCATCTCGGTGTCACCGCTGCGAGCGCTGCTCGTGAAGCCGAAACGGACGCCGAGGTCGCGCGCGAAGTCGTCGTTCGCGATCACGACCCGGGATTCGATCATGACCTGGCGGACCGGGACATCGAGCCGCTGGATCAGGTTGCGGATCTCCTCGAGGTTGCGGGCCGTGTCGCGGACGATCAGGGTGTTCGTGCGCGCATCGAACGAGACGTTGCCCCGTTCCGACAGCAGTTGGTTCTCCGCGGACTTGATCAGCCCGGCGAACTCGGGGGCCTTCGCGTAGTTGACCTGGATGAACTCCGAGCGCAGTGGCGCCAGCTCCTCGATCGTTTGTTGTGATCTGAGTTCCAGTTCCTCGAGTGCGGCAACCTCCGGGGTCGGCGCGATCATGATCACATTGCCGACCTCGCGTTTCGACAGACCTTTGGTCCGCAGGATGATGTCGAGCGCCTGATCCCAGGGAACGTTCTTCAGCCGCAGCGTGATGTTGCCGCTCACGGTATCGCTTGCGACCATGTTGAAGCCGGTGAAGTCGGCGAGCAACTGCAACACGGCCCGAACCTCGATGTCCTGGAAGTTCAGCGACAGCCGGTCGCCGGAATAGACGATCTGGCGGCGCTGCAGCTCTTCCTTTTCGGCCGGTGTCAGGGCTCGGAATTCGAGTGTCAGCAGATCGTCGGTCTGATAGGCCATGTAGTCGTAGTCGGCGGTGGCTTCGATGTTGACCTCGACATGGCGGCCCCGCGGTCGCGACTCGACCGCGACGACCGGGGTCGCGAAATCGGTCACATCCAAGCGTCGCAGCAGCCGTTGCGGCAAGGCGGTGTCGGCGATGTCGACGATCACGCGCGAGGCTTCCTCGCGCATCGCAACCCGCGTGCCGGCCGACGGTAGCCGGATCAGCACGCGGCCCTCGCCGGCCGGTCCGCGCCGAAAGTCGATCTCGCGCAGCGGTGGGGAGGCTTCGCGGGTCGTGCGCCGCGCCGCCGTCGGCGCCGGCGCACGATCCGGTGTCGTCCGCGGCGCCGGTGGTGCTTCGAGCGTATTGAGCGCGAGCGTGACCTGGTTGCCGCGTGTCGTAACCTGATAGGGCATCGATTCGTCGAGGTTGACGACGACGCGCGTGCGCCCACTGGCCTCGACCGCCGAAAGGCTGTGCACGGCACCGAGCTGGATCGGGATCGTCCGGACAGCGAGGCCGTTGGATACGCCAGGGAAGTCGAGCGCGATGCGCGCCGGCGACTCGGTTGCGAAATGCTCGGGTGGGCTGGTCGTCGCCGACAGGGTCAGGTCGATCTGCACTCGGTTGCCGGGCAGAGCCGAGAAGGCGACATCCTGCAACACCGGTGCGGCCTGCGCGGATCCGACCACAGCCAGCATGAGCAGGGCGACGAACCCGGGCCACGGGGCGAATTCCCGGATCCGATCCGCGAAGCGCCGGGTGGAGAGGGATAGGCGGGGATGCTTCATCGGTATCGACCTCTGTTCCTAGCGGGCCAAGGCAATCGCGGCTTGGCGGTCACGCCAACCGCCCTGACCGTCGGGGATGATCTCGGTGAGCTGGATTTCGTCGTCCGAGATCCGGGTGATCAGGCCGTGGTTCTGGCCGAGATAGTTGCCGACCGTGACCCGATGGAGGATCCGGTCGCGGGTCATGATCAAGGCCCAACGCGCGGCATCGCGCTCCAGTGTGCCGACCATGCGCAACGAGTCGAGCGCGTAGCGCTCGAGCTCCTCTTTGGCACGGGTCGGATCCGGGGCCGGGCCGCTCGGGGGCGGGCGCTCGGCGATCTCCTCGAGCCGCTGGTCCAGCGCGAACGGGTCGCGGCGCTCGGCTGGTTCATAGGTGAAGGTCGTGATCGGGCGCACCTCGGGGAGTGCTTCGATCTGGCCGGGTGGTCGGGCTCGGACCTGATCCATGTAGGCCTCGAGCCCGCCGATGTCGCTGCTGCCGCATCCGGCGAGGGCGAGGGCCGATGCGATCGCGGCGATGTGCGCTGGTCTGGGAACGGTCACCTAGGAGCCCTCGTCGAGATAGCGGTAGGTCCTGAGGGTGGCCTCGAAGGCCAGGCGTCCGCCGGTCGTGTCGGCGGGGGCCCCGCGACGTGGCGCGGTCATCGGTTTGATGTTGATGTCGTGGATCGTCACGATGCGGGGCAACGCGGCCAGTCCGCTGACGAACCGGCCGAAGTCGTGATAGTGACCGGTGACGCGAATACGGATGGGCAGCTCGGCATAGAAGTCGCGGTTGCGTTCCGGCTCGGGCTGAAAGAGCTCGAACTCGAGTCCGGCGGCGAGACCGGTCTGCGACACGTCCACCAGGAGCGCGGCGACCTGGGTCTGATCCGGCAGTTGGCGCAGCATCGCCCCGAAGGTCTCCTCCATCTCGGCGAGCTGCCTCCGATAGGCATCGAGATTGGCTGCCCGGTGCTGGCGCTGCTCGAAGGTCGCGCGGAGATCCGTTTCGCGCTTGCGCTCCTGTTCGAGGCGCGCGATCTGGTTCTGCGTATGAAAATGGTACCAGCCGAAAGCGACCAGAGCCGCGATCAGCAGGGTCGCGATGCCTTTGATCAGGATCGGCCATTCGCCGTAGTCGTTGAGGTCGAGTTCGCTCAGATCGGCCTTCAGGTCCATCGTCGATCCCTTTCGCTGTCAGACGAAGAAAGGAGTGCGGATCCGTTGCCGCTGGCGCGCATCCGCTCCGGCCGTCGCGGCCACGGGTCGCTGGTGAACGGCCAGGTCGCGATCGCGCGCTTCCCGTTCGTGGGCCGTCGTGATTCGACGTCGGTCGTCATCGGTCAGACGGCGTCGTCTTTCTGCTGTTTCTGCTCGAAGCGCAGCCGAAATCGGCTGAGTCCATCCCCGGTTTGCTCCTTGTTCTCGATCAGCAGCAAGATCGGGTTGCCGACCCAGGTGGCGTCCTCGATCTGGCGCATGAAGGCGGAGACGCGCGCATTCGACTGCGCCCGGCCCTCGACGATCACGCCGCGTCCCGATTGTTCGACGGTCGTCAATTGGACCCCGTCCGGGATCGTGTTGACCAATTCGTCGAACAGATGGACGACCTCCGGGCGACTCCGTTGCAGTTGCTGAATGATCTCCATCCTCGCCAACAGCCGCGTCTTGGTATCCTCGAGCTCCTCGATCTCGCGGATCTGCCGATTCAGGCGCGCGATCTCCTGATCGAGTAGGCTGTTGCGGCTGGCCTGATTGCCGATCATGTGATCGATCTGTAGATGGCTCAGCACGCCGAGCAACAAGACCGTGGCAACCGCCGCACCAATGCCCGTCAAGAACTCGCGCTGGTGTCGCTTCCGGCGTTCCTCGCGCCATGGGAGGAGATTGATCCGTGGCATGTCAGAGGCACCCGCGCAGGGCGAGCCCGGCGGCGATCATCAGCGCCGGCGCGTCGCGGTTCAGGGCCGTCGACGAGAGGTCCTTCGAGATCGTCATGTGCGCGAATGGGTTGCCGACGGATGTCGTGATCTCGAGGCGTTCCGCGATGAGCCGGTCGAGCTTCGGCAAGCTCGCCGCCGCGCCGGCCAGCAGGATACGGTCAACCCGATTGATGGTCGTTGCCGAGTAGAAGAACTGCAGGGCGCGGCCGATCTGCTGGACCATGGCTTCGCGGAATGGCGTCAGGATCTCGGTCTCGAAGCCAGCCGGCCAGTCGCCATTGACCACCTTCGTCGTCGCTTCGTCGCGCGAGATCCCGTGGCGCTGCTGCACCTCGTTGATCAGTTGCAGTCCGCCGAACTTCTGTTCGCGGGTGTACGCGACCTGGCCATTGCGCATCACATGCAGGGTCGTCGTCGTGGCACCGATATCGGCAACGGCCAGGGTTTGTACCGATGGTTCGGCGAATGGCCCGCCGCCGAGGATCTGGTTGCAGGCCAGTTCCATCGCGTAGGCCTCGACATCGACGATCTCGGCCTTCAGGCCGGCGGCCTCGAGGGCCGCGATCCGGTCTTCGACGTTCTCGCGGCGCGTCGCGGCCAACAGGACATCGACCATTCCCGGATTCGCCGGCGAGGGGCCGATGATGTCGAAGTCGATGTTGACCTCCTCCAACGGGAAGGGGATGTATTGATCGGCTTCCAACTGGATCTGCGCCTCGATGTCGGCCTCGCTCAAGCCGCCCGCCAACGTGATGGTCTTGGTGATGACGGCAGAACCCGAAATCGCGACCGCCGCGCGCTTCGTCTTGCTGCCGGCACGGCGCAGCGCCCGCGCAATCCCCTGGCCGACCGCTTCGATGTCGGCGATCTTCTTCTCGGCCATCGCACTGGGGACGAGCGGTTCGATCGCATAGCGCGTGACTTGATGACCGGCGCCGGAAGCGCGGTCTGCGCGGGACAGTTCGACCAACTTGATCGCTGTCGAGCCGATATCGATCCCGAGCGGCGGCGGTTGTTTGCGACCCAAACCGAAGATCATTGAATCCGGTATCCGTTGCGCGTTTGATGAGATGGGGAGCGGCGAGACGGCTGTCCGAATATATCAGATTTCGTCGTCGCCGCCGAAATGTCTCGTGCGCTGTGATCGGGTTCACGCTTTTTGTCGCGATCACTTATCGTGTTCAATCGGGTCGGCTCGGTCGACGCAAGTGGCGGCCGTATCGGACGCGCTTCGGACGTGAACGACGGACCTCCTGGCTCGCCGCTTTCGCTCGATACTTGAAATCCAAGGCCGTATGCTTTAGTGAAGCGGCGACAGACCCGGCGGGTCTCGACGCGAAAACGAGGTGATGAGCATGCGCGCGGCAAACCGCCGAGGCGATCTGCAGCGGCAGCGCCTGGCCTATGAGGCGGCACGGATCATGGCTGAGCAGGGTGTGCACGATTTCGAGCGGGCGAGGCGCAAGGCGGCGGCACGTGCCGGCGTTGCCGATCGTCGCGCTTGGCCCAGGAACGACGAGATCCAGGAGGCCCTCCGGCAACACCAGCGACTATTCGATCAGGATGGAACCAGGCAGGCCGAGCTCGGTCAGCTCTACCGGCAGGCATCGCAAGCGATGCGGCTCTTCGCGGATCTGGAGCCGCGCCTGGTCGGCCCGCTGCTTCGCGGCACCGCGGACCTCGGGACCGGGATCCGGCTTCACCTCTTCGCCGATGGTCCGGAAGAGGTGATCTTCATCTTGATCGACCGAGGGATTCCATGGCAGGAATGCGAGCGAATCCTCGGGCATTCAGGGGGGCGACGCCAGGCGTATCCCGCGTTCCGATTCGTCGCCGGCGACATCCCGGTCGAACTCGTCGTACTCCCGGTCCGCGCCTTGCGTCACCCGCCGCTCGACTCGGTCTCCGAGCGTCCGGAGCCGGGCGCCGACCTGGCCGAGGTCGAGCGGCTCGCATCGGGTGAGGCTCGCCGCCCCGCCGAGTGACGGAACCGCGGGGCGCGAGGGTGCGCCCTGCGATCCCGTAACGGATCCGATGCGGGTGACTCAGCGGCGCGAGATCGGGACGTAATCCCGCTGTGTCGGTCCGTGATAGATCTGACGTGGGCGCCCGAGGCGGTTGTTCGGGTCGGCCATCATCTCCATCCAGTGCGATACCCAGCCTACGGTGCGGGCTACCGCGAACATCACGGTGAACATGTTGCGTGGAATCCCGAGCGCCCGATAGATGATGCCGGAGTAGAAGTCGACATTCGGATACAGCTTGCGCTCGACGAAGTATTCATCGCTCAACGCGATCTCTTCGAGCTTCGAGGCGAGCTCGAACAGTGGGTTGTTGAGGTCGGCCAGCTCATCGAGGACCTGGTGGCACACCTCGCGAATGATCTTCGCGCGCGGATCATAGTTCTTGTAAACGCGATGACCGAAGCCCATCAGCCGGAAGGGGTCGTCCTTGTCCTTGGCCTTGTCGAGAAACTTCTGCACATTCGCGACGTCGCCGATCTCCTCGAGCATATCGAGTACGGCTTCGTTGGCCCCGCCATGCGCCGGTCCCCACAGGGAGGCGATGCCGGCCGCGATGCAGGCGAACGGGTTGGCGCCGGAGCTGCCGGCCAGCCGGACCGTCGAGGTGCTGGCGTTCTGTTCGTGGTCGGCGTGGAGGATGAACAGGAGATTCAGCGCCTTTTCGGCGATCAAGCCGGGCTCGTAATCGGCGCACGGCGTTGCGAACATCATGTGCAGGAAGTTTGCGCAGTAGCGCAACCCATGGCGCGGATAGACGATGGGCTCGCCGACGCTGTGCTTGTAGGCCGCCGCGGCGATCGTCGGGACCTTCGCGATCAGGCGCAGCGCGGACAGTTCGCGGTGGGCCTGATCCTGGATGTCGAGCGAATCGTGATAGAAGGCCGACAGGGAGCCGACGACGCCGCACAGGATGGCCATCGGGTGGGCGTCATAGTGAAAACCATCGAGGAACCCCTTGAGGTTCTCGTTGATCATACTGTTATGTGCCATGGCCTCCTCGAAACCGAGGAGTTCGCGCTCGTTCGGGAGTTCGCCGTACAGCAGCAGGTAGGCGACCTCGAGGAAGCTGGCCTTGGTCGCGAGTTGCTCGATCGGGTAGCCGCGGTACAGCAGGATGCCCGCCTCGCCATCGATGTAAGTGATGGCGCTGTGGCAACTGGCCGTGGCCATGAAGCCGGGGTCGTAGGTAAAGATCTCGGCTTCTTTGTACAGGGTCGAAATGTCGACGGCGGGGGGACCGAGGGTGCCCTTGCGCAGCGGAAACTCGAATCGTTTGCCGGTTTCGTCGTTCGTGATCGTGACAGTCTCACTCGCCATACGCTAACTCCTGGCCATGCCTGTCGTCCTCGCGAGCCGGTCGGCGCGGACTCGAACCTGCGTGAGGATCGGGATCCGGCGATTCGGTGTCGAGAGGTCCTGTCGTGGGGCGCGCAGAGGATCGGGTACCGCTCCAGCGGGTCCGCCCGGTGATCGCTGCGATCCGTTCCGCGGGGAGGAAACGACCGATCGGAATGCCGCAGAGGGTACACAACATCGAAATAGGGGCCGTCGTGGCGTCATGCCCCCCGAGGTCCAGATTCGTGATGTCGCGACGCGAGTGACCGGTCTCCTCGGTGATGACGCCGGCCATGCGGGTCGGCGTCGGGTCGGCACGCACCGCTTCGAGCTGCCGCCGACCACCCGTCGTTTCCGCTGGCGATTACCGCCCGTACCGGCGCCGGAACTTGTCGACACGCCCGCCGGTGTCGACGATCTTCTGCTTGCCTGTGTAGAAGGGGTGGCAGGCCGAGCAGACCTCGATGTGGAGGTCCTTGCCTAGGGTCGAGCGCGTCGCGAACTCGTTGCCGCAACTGCACTGGACCTTGATCTCCGAGTAGGTGGGGTGAATGCCTTCTTTCATGATGACCTTGATCGATGTCAACCCAGAATTGGGGTGTTTTGGAAACGGACCGGCACTAAACAAATCAGTCTAGCCAGAGGGTTGAGGCAATGCAAGGTGCAAGTCTCAGGCGCGCGGTGCGAACGGCGGTGGCCGAGGCATCGAAAATGCGGTTTGACTCGGCTCGCAAGCTGGGTACAATAAGCGGCTTGAACGACGCGACAGGCGCGTAGCTCAGTTGGTTAGAGCACCACCTTGACATGGTGGGGGTCGTTGGTTCGAGTCCAATCGCGCCTACCAATGATCGGGGCTTTCGGCCCTCGGCGATCGGTCCGGAGTCAGGACATCCCTGCCCGTTCCCTTTGTGCGAGGCTGGCAGCCCCTTTTCATTTTCAAGTGATCCCTCGTATCGATCACCACTGAACCTCGATAGGTCCTTCCATGCCGATCATTTCGCTCCCCGATGGTTCCCAGCGTGCCTTTGATGCGCCGGTGCGTGTCTGCGACATCGCAGCGGCGATCGGCCCGGGACTGGCTAGGGCCGCGCTCGCCGGCCGCGTCGACGGCCGCCTCGTCGATCTGAGCTGTCCGGTCACGGAGGATGCCGCGGTCGAGATCGTCACCGCGAAGGACGAGTCCGTGGCCTTGGAGCTGCTGAGGCACGACGCCGCGCATGTGATGGCGCAGGCCGTCCAGGAACTCTATCCGGGGACCCAGGTGACGATCGGCCCGGCGATCGAGAACGGTTTCTATTACGACTTCGCCCGCGACGAGCCCTTCACGCCCGACGATCTGGCGGCGATCGAGGGGCGTATGCACGAGATCGTCGCCCGCGACTTGCCGATCACGCGCGAGGTTTGGGATCGCGACGAGGCCAAGCGACTCTTTGCCGGCATCGGCGAGCGCTACAAGGTCGAGATCATCGACGACATCATCCCGGCCGGCGAGCCGGTGACCCTCTATCGGCAGGGCGATTGGTTCGATGTGTGCCGTGGTCCGCATCTGCCGAGCACCGGCCGGCTCGGCAACGGTTTCAAGCTGATGAAGGTGGCGGGTGCCTATTGGCGCGGCGATGCGCGCAACGCGATGCTGCAGCGCATCTATGGCACGGCGTGGCGCGACAAGAAGGAGCTGAAGGCCTATCTGCATCGGCTCGAAGAGGCCGAACGGCGCGATCACCGCAAGCTCGGCAAGGCGCTCGATCTGTTCCATTTCCAGGACGAGGCCCCGGGCATGGCGTTCTGGCATGCGAACGGCCGGGTCCTCTACCGCCAGGTCGAGGGCTACATGCGCGAAAAGCTTCAGGACTACGGGTACCAGGAGGTCGAGACGCCACAACTGCTCGATCGCTCGTTGTGGGAGCGCTCGGGGCATTGGGAGAAGTTCGCGAGCGACATGTTCACGACCCAGGTGGACGACCGCGATTACGCGGTCAAGCCGATGAACTGTCCCGGTCACATCCAGCTCTATAACCAGGGGCTGAAGAGCTATCGCGATCTGCCGCTGCGGCTTGCGGAATTCGGTGTCGTGCATCGCAACGAGCCGTCGGGCACCCTGCATGGGCTGATGCGCGCGCGCCGATTCACGCAGGATGATGCGCATGTCTTCTGCACCGAGGATCAGCTGCCGGCCGAGGTCGATACGCTGATCGACATCGTCTTTGCGACCTATCGCGATTTCGGCTTCGATTCGATCGAGTTGGCGCTATCGACGCGCCCGGCGCAGCGGGTCGGCAGCGACGAGCTGTGGGACAAGGGCGAGGCGGCACTCGAGCAATCCTTGCGCGGGAAAGGGCTGGAGTTCCTGATCAAGCCGGGCGAGGGGGCCTTTTACGGGCCCAAGATCGAGTTCACGCTGCGCGACAGCATCGGCCGGCATTGGCAGTGCGGTACGATCCAGGTCGATTTCTCGATGCCGGGGCGGCTCGGCGCGCAATACATCGCCGAGGACAACAGCCGTCAGGTTCCGGTCATGATCCACCGAGCGATCCTGGGCTCGATGGAGCGCTTCATCGGGATCCTGATCGAGCACTATGCCGGAGCCTTGCCGCTGTGGCTGGCCCCCGTACAAGCGGTCGTGCTCAATATCACCGATCGGCAGGGCGAATACGTTAGTCAGGTAACTAAGGCGTTGCGCGACAAGGGGTTCCGTGTCGAGCCGGACTTGAGAAACGAGAAGATCGGCTATAAAATCCGCGAGCACACCCTGCAGAGGGTGCCGTACCTGCTCGTGGCCGGAGATCGCGAAGTCGAGCAACAGACGCTGGCCGTCCGGGATCGCCAGGGTCAGGACCTGGGGGTCATGGATGTCGCCACCCTCGTTGCCCGTCTACAAGACGAGGTCGCGAATCGGTCTCACTGAATCCGTGCCCCGATGCGGGGCGGCCTTCGGTGGCCCCTTGGCCACCGAGCTGGGTCTGTGTCATTTATTTGGAGGAACTGGCGATCGCTGCAACAAAGAGAAACCGCGTCAACAGGGAGATCACTGTCCCCGAGGTCCGACTGATTGGCGCTGATGGAAATCAGGTCGGTGTCGTAAAGACCCGGGATGCGATCGAACGGGCCGAACAAGAGGGGCTCGATCTCGTCGAGATCGTGCCGACGTCGGAGCCCCCGGTCTGTCGCATCATGGACTTCGGTAAGTTTCTCTTCGATCAGAAAAAGAAGAAATCCGAGGCCAGGAAGAAGCAAAAACAGATTCAACTCAAGGAGATGAAGTTTCGTCCCGGGACGGACGAGGGAGACTATCAGGTCAAACTGCGCAACCTGACACGTTTCCTCAACGACGGGGACAAGGCCAAGGTCACGATGCGTTTCCGGGGGCGGGAGCATGCCCATCGTGAACTCGGGCTTGATCTGCTCCGGCGTATCGAGCAGGACCTAGCCGAAATCAGTATCGTCGAACAGCAGCCCCTGATGGAGGGGCGCCAGATGGTCATGGTGCTGGGTCCCAAGAAGAAATGACGGCGAGGTGCCGTCGCGCTGAACAGAGCCAATAGCGGAGTACCAAATGCCCAAGCTCAAGACCAATCGCGGAGCGGCGAAACGCTTCGTGCGCACCGCCTCCGGCGCGATCAAACGGGGTTCGTCCCACCGGCGGCACATCCTGACCAAGAAGAGCACCAAGCGCAAACGTCACTTGCGTTCGCCGGCCATGGTGCATCCGTCGGATGTCCGGGCCGCGCTCAGGATGATCCCCTACTGCTGATCCAGATCGAATAAGACCGGAGTGTCATCATGCCTAGAGTGAAACGCGGCGTCACCGCGCGCGCCCGCCACAAGAAGGTCCTCGCCGAGGCGAAAGGCTATTACGGTGCCCGCAGCAAGGTCTATCGCGTGGCCAAGCAGGCGGTCATCAAGGCGGGGCAGTACGCCTACCGCGATCGTCGCCAGAAGAAACGCCAGTTCCGTGCACTGTGGATCGTCCGCATCAACGCCGCGGCGCGAGAGAACGGCTTGTCGTATAGCCGCTTGATCGAGGGCCTGAAGAAGGCCGGTGTCGAGGTCGACCGCAAGGTGCTCGCCGAGGTCGCTTACCACGATGAGGCTGGCTTCCGAGCCATCGCCGACCAGGCCAAGGCCGCGTTGGCCGCGGCCTGAGGCCGGGGCATGACGCCCTGCGTGCCCGCCGGCCCGGCGCAGCAAGGGAAAGGCCTCGGTCTTTCCCTTTTTTCTTTCGCTCGGCGGTGGTCCGCAGACCGGATCCCGATCCACTCCCATCGCAACCGAAGCACCGATACGGACCAGCATGGCCGATGACACTGGACTCACCCTTGACCAATTGTGTGCCGCGGCCGAAGAGGAAGTCGCCGCGGTCGCCGATCTGGTCGGCCTCGACCAGGTAAGAATCCGTTACCTGGGCAAGAACGGTCTCTTGACGGCCCGCCTCAAGGCACTTGGGGCCTTGCCCCCGGATCAGCGTCCAAGTGCGGGGCAGGCGATCAATCAGGCCAAGCAGGCGGTGCAGGAGGCGGTCGAGCGGCGCCGCGAACACCTGACGGATCAAGCGTTGGCCGCGCGCCTGGCCGCGGCCGCGATCGATCCGTCCCTGCCGGGGCGGGGTCAAGCGCCGGGCGGTTTGCACCCGATCACCCGCACGATGCAGCGGATCCAGCGACACTTCTCGCAGGCCGGGTTCGGCATCGTCGAGGGTCCCGAGGTCGAAGACGACTATCACAACTTCGCCGCCCTCAATATCCCCGAGCACCACCCGGCGCGGGCGATGCACGATACCTTCTATTTCGATGCCCATCGGCTGTTGCGGACCCACACCTCGCCGGTGCAGATCCGGGTCATGGAGCGCCAGGCGCCGCCGATCAAAGTCATTGCGCCGGGACGCGTGTACCGTTGCGACTCGGATCTGACCCATACGCCGATGTTCCATCAGGTCGAAGGCCTACTGGTCGACGAAGAGGTCAGTTTCGCCGATCTCAAGGGGGTCCTTTACGACTTTCTGACCTGCTTCTTCGAGCGCGACCTGGCGTTGCGTTTCCGCCCGTCCTACTTTCCGTTCACCGAGCCGTCGGCCGAGGTCGACATCCAGTGCGTGATCTGCGGCGGTAGTGGCTGTCGGGTATGCAAACAGACCGGCTGGCTCGAGGTGCTCGGGTGCGGCCTGGTCTATCCCGAGGTGTTTCGCCAGGTCGGCATCGATTCGGAGCGGTATCTCGGTTACGCCTTCGGTATGGGGGTGGAACGGCTGGCCATGCTGCGTTATGGGGTCGACGACCTTCGTCTGTTCTTCGAGAACGACCTGCGCTTTTTGCGTCAGTTCGCGTAGCGGTCCGGTTCGGTCGCCGCCGGTAGCGCGTCGGCCGGCTGGCGTCGAGGCAGCGACCGGCCGTTTCCAACATTCACGAGCAACTCTCTGGACTTAGTCGATGCAATTCAGTGTGGCATGGCTGCGCGAATGGGTCGATCCACCGATCGACGCGAAGACCCTCGCCGATCAACTCAGCATGGCGGGCCTTGAGGTCGATGCGATCACGGCGGTGGCCCCGGCCTTCGACGGTGTTGTCGTCGGCGCGGTGCAGGCCGTCGCACCCCATCCGAACGCCGAGAAGCTGCGTCTGTGTACCCTCGACTTGGGCGCCGGCGAACCGGCCTCGATCATCTGTGGGGCACCAAATGTCGGTGCCGGGCAGCGGGTCGCGGTCGCTCAGATCGGCGCTACCCTCCCGGGAGGCCTCAAGATCAAGCGCGCCAAGCTGCGTGGTGTCGAGTCGTTCGGGATGATCTGTTCGGCCGCCGAGCTGGGGCTCGCCGAATCGTCGGATGGCATCTGGGTCCTGCCCGGCGATGCACCGATCGGCGCCGACCTGCGCGACTATCTGGGCCTCGATGACGTCTCGATCGAGGTCGATCTGACCCCGGATCGCGGCGATTGTCTGAGCTTGGCCGGCCTCGCCCGCGAGGTGGCCGCGATCAATCGTCTACCGTGGCGGGTGCCGGCGCTGGATCCCGTGGCGCCGCGCGGCGATGATCGGATCGCGGTCCGGCTCGAGGCCCCGGAGGCCTGTCCGCGTTATGCCTGCCGCGTGGTGCGCGGGATCGATGTGGCCGCCCGAACGCCGCTCTGGATGTTGGAACGGTTGCGGCGCAGTGGTCTGCGCGCCATCCATCCGGTCGTCGATGTCACGAACTACGTGATGCTGGAGCTGGGCCAGCCGATGCATGGGTTCGACCTGGATCGGATCGACGGGGGCATCGTCGTGCGTCGGGCACGGTCGGGCGAACGTCTCGGGTTGCTCAATGGCGAAGAGGTCGAGCTGCGCGAGGACACCCTGGTCATCGCCGATGAGGTTCGGCCCGTCGCGCTGGCCGGTATCATGGGCGGGTCGGCCTCGGGGGTCGTCGCCGAGACGCGCGACATCCTGTTCGAGAGCGCCTTCTTCGCGCCGGTCGATATCAGCGGCAAGGCGCGCAGCTACGGGCTGCATACGGATTCGTCACACAGGTTCGAACGCGGCGTCGACCCGGGACTCCAGGTCCGTGCGCTCGAGCGGGCGACCGAGCTGCTGGTGGCGATCGCCGGAGGCGCGCCGGGGCCGGTCGTCGATTGCGTGATGGCCGATCGCTTGCCGCCGACCTCGACGCTACCGTTGCGCCGGCACCGGATCCGCCAGGTCCTGGGCCTGGAGCTCGCCGATGACGTCGTCGAGGATCTACTGCCGCGCTTGGGGATGGCGATCGAACGGGTTGCCGATGGGTGGTCCGTACAGCCGCCGACGCACCGTTTCGATGTCGCGCTCGAGGTCGACCTGATCGCCGATCTCGGGCGCCTGCATGGGTACGATCGGATCCCGATCGCCCGGACCTGTTCGGCGGCGGCCGTCGCGGCGCCGGCCGAGGCCGCGTTCGACCTGGAGCGGGCCAAGCTGACCCTGGTCGAGCGCGGTTATCACGAGGTCATCACCTACAGCTTCGTCAGTCCGGAGCTGCAGGCCTTGATCGACCCCCGTGAGACGGCGCTGACGCTCGCCAATCCGATCTCAGCGGACCTGGCCGTGATGCGTACCAGTCTATGGCCGGCCCTGTTGCAGACGGCGCGCGCGAATCTGGCGCGGCAACAGCCGCGCGTGCGGATTTTCGAAAGCGGTCTGCGGTTTCTTCAACGCGAAGAGGGTTTGCGGCAGGAGCCGGTGATCGGAGGTCTGATCCTCGGCCTCGTCGATCCCGAGCAGTGGGGGCAACCGGGGCGGCCCTGCGATTTCTTCGATCTCAAAGGCGACCTGGAGGCCCTGATGCGGCAGACGGGTATCGGCGGGGACCTGCGCTTCGTCGCGGACGGCCACCCAGCCTTGCAGCCGGGACAGTGCGCCCGCGTCGAACGCGATGGCGAGCCCATTGGTGTCCTCGGGCGTCTGCATCCGCGGCTCGCCGCTCGCCTCGAACTCCCGGAGCAGGTCTACCTGTTCGAATTGCGGATCGAGCCGCTGGCGGCTGGGCACCGGCCGGCGTTCGAGGCGATCTCGAAATACCCGGCGATCCGGCGTGATCTGGCCCTGGTGCTCGATGACGCGGTCTCGTTCCAGCAGGTTCGGGACACGGTGACGGCGGCTGCCGGAGAGTGGCTCCGCGACCTGATCCTGTTCGATGTCTACCGCGGAGACAAGGTCGCCGAGGGTTGCCGAAGTATTGCGTTAGGATTGATTTTACAATCCTTTTACCAGACACTTACTGACCGGGACGTGGAAGAGGTCATCACCCGAGTGCTGACGCGACTCGAAGAGGATCTCGGGGCCAGGTTGAGGAGCTGAAACGATGGCACTGACGAAAGCCGACATGGCCGAACACCTGTTTGACGTGCTGGGTTTGAACAAGCGCGAGGCCAAGGAGGTGGTCGAGATGTTCTTCGAGGAGATCCGCTCGGCGCTCGAACGCGGTGAGCAGGTGAAGTTGTCCGGTTTCGGCAATTTCGATCTCCGCGCCAAGAAGGAGCGTCCCGGGCGCAACCCGAAGACCGGTGAGGAGATCCCGATCACCGCCCGGCGCGTCGTGACCTTCCGCCCGGGACAAAAGCTCAAATCGCGGGTCGAGGCCTATGCCGGAACCAAGTCATAGCGACGATGGGGGCGGCACCGAGCTGCCGCCGATCCCCGGCAAACGCTATTTCACGATTGGGGAAGTCAGCGAGCTGTGCGCGGTCAAGCCGCATGTGCTGCGCTACTGGGAGCAGGAATTCCCGCAGCTGAAGCCCGCGAAACGACGCGGAAACCGCCGCTATTATCAGCATCACGATGTGCTGATGGTGCGCCAGATCCGCAACCTTCTCTACGATCAGGGGTTTACGATCGGCGGAGCGCGTCTCCAGCTATCCGGCGACGCAGCCCGTCATGACGTCACCCAGAGCCATCAGATCGTCCGTCAGTTGCGGGTCGAACTCGAGGAGATCTTGAGCCTTCTGAAACGATGAAACCGCCTGATCCGGCCCGATGTCGTCCCACCCCGGACGCCGGCCGGCCGCGACACGGGCGAAGGATCGGGTGATGTGACTGCGCGGGCAACCTAGGCAATGATACGCATCCTGCTCGTCGACGACCATGGGTTGGTGCGCACGGGACTGCGGCGCATCCTCGAGCAGGCCGGTGGTATCGAGGTGGTCGGCGAAGCGGAGGATGGCGCGAGTGCCCTGAGACTGGCCAAGCAGACCCGGCCCGATGTGGTGCTGATGGATCTCAGTATGCCGGCCGGTATGGGAGGCATCGAGGCGACCCGACGACTCGTGCGTTTGGTGCCGGGTGTCCGGGTCATCGCACTGACGGTGATGGACGAAGATCCTTTCCCCGATCGCCTGCGCGAGGTCGGCGCCTTGGGCTATCTGACCAAGGGATGTCCGGCGGCCGAGTTGGTCGACGCGGTGCGCAGCGTCGCCCGAGGGGGGGCTTACGTCGAATCGGCGCTGGCCCAGAAGCGCATGTTGGCCGATTGGTCCGGCTCGGCAGTCACCCCGTTCGCTGCCTTGTCGGCGCGTGAGATGCAGGTGGCGATGATGATCGTCGATGGCTGTCGCACCGAAACGATCTGCGAGACCCTCTCTCTCAGCCCCAAGACGGTCAGCACCTATCGCAAAAGGATTCACGACAAGCTGCATATCAAGACCGATGCGGAGCTGACGCGGGCGGCCTACCGATTCGGCCTGATCCGCGACCAGCTCTGAACCCGCCTCGTCGTCCCGCGATGACCTCCGACCCCCTCCGCGATTCGCTGCGGCAGCTCCCCGGCCGTCCCGGTGTGTATCGCCTGCTCGATCGCGACGGCACGGTGCTGTACGTCGGCAAGGCCAAGGACCTCAAACGACGGGTCGCCAGCTATTTCCGCCGATCGTTGAACCGTCGCATGCAGGTCATGATGGCTCAGGTCGCGGACCTCGAGTTCACGGTGACCGGCACCGAGGGTGAGGCACTGCTGCTCGAGAGCAACCTGATCAAATCGTTGCGCCCGAGATTCAATGTCCTGCTGCGCGACGACAAGAGCTATCCGTATCTCTACATGTCGACGCAGGATCCGTTTCCGCGGCTGGCCTTCTATCGGGGTTCACGCAAAGGCCCGGGGCGTTTCTTCGGCCCCTACCCGAGTGCATCGGCGGTGCGCGAGACCTTGCAGCTCCTGCAGAAGCTCTTTCCGGTGCGCCAGTGCGAGGATGGCTTCTTTCGCAATCGTTCGCGTCCGTGCTTGCAGTATCAGATCAAACGCTGCAGCGGTCCCTGTGTCGGGCTGGTCGAGCCGGCCGACTATGCCGACGATGTCGCCCGCACCGCGAAGTTCCTCGAGGGGCGGACCAGCGAGGTGATCGACGAGCTGGTCGCGGCGATGGAACGGGCGAGCACGGAACTGGCCTTCGAACGGGCGGCGACGCTGCGCGATCAGATTCAGACGCTGCGACGGATACAGCAGCATCAAGCCGTGAGCGGCGAGGGTGGCGACCTGGATATCATCGCGGGTGCGCAGCAGGGGGGCACCCATTGCGTGGTCGTCTTCTTCGTTCGTTCCGGCCGCAATCTCGGCAGCAAGACCTTCTTTCCGCAGGCCCCGCCGGACACCGACGAGGCTGCGTTGCTCGCTGGCTTCATCGCGCAGTTCTACCACGACAAACCGGTACCGCCCGAGATCCTGACGAGTGCGTTGCCCGATGAGGCGGCGTTGCTCGCGGAGGCCCTGTCGCAACGGGTCGGAAGGCGTGTGCGAATCCAAGCGCGCGTGCGCGCCGAACGCGCGCGCTGGCTGGCGCTGGCGCGTTCGAACGCGGAGGTGGCGCTCAAGTCACGGCTCGGCAGTCAGGCCGGTTATGGACGTCGGCTCGATGCCCTGCGCTTGGCCCTGCGGCTCGGCGAACGACCGCAACGCCTGGAATGCTTCGATGTCAGTCACACCGGCGGCGAACAGACGGTCGCGGCGTGCGTCGTGTTCGATGGTGAAGGCCCGCGGAAATCCGATTATCGGCGGTTCAACATCGACGGGGTGGCCCCGGGCGATGACTATGACGCGATGCGTCAGGCCTTGCGGCGGCGTTATACGCGGGTCAGTCGCGGTGAAGCCCCGCTGCCGGACGTCCTCTTGATCGATGGTGGTCGGGGCCAGTTGAGTGCGGTCTCCGAGGTCTTGCAGGAGCTCGGGATCGGGGGGCTCATGCTGGTCGGTGTCAGCAAGGGCGCCGATCGCCGTCCCGGCCAGGAGCGGCTGTGGTTGTTCGGCCGGGAGGCTCCCGTTATACTCGCGCCTGATTCCCCCGCCATGCATCTGATCCAGCAAATCCGAGACGAGGCGCACCGGTTCGCCATCACAGGCCATCGGCAGCGGCGCGGCAAGGCTCGTACCGGGTCCGCCCTCGAAGGCATCCGCGGCGTCGGCCCCAAACGTCGGCAGCGGCTATTGCGGCAATTCGGTGGTCTGCACGGGCTCGCCCGGGCCGGTATCGACGATATCGCTCAAGTCAATGGCATCAGTCGCGACTTGGCGCGGCAGATCTACGAGGCGTGCCGACAGGATTCAGGGGTTTCCGGGTCATGAAACGCACGCCGGAAGCCTCCTCGGGCGTGGCCCGAGCCCTTTTCGTCCGGTGGCCGCGCCGCCGTGTCAATCAGAACCAGGCCAGTTCGCGCACATGTGGAATACGCCCAATATCCTGACATTGGCGCGCATCGGGCTGATCCCCGTGCTCGTCGTGGTCTTCTATTGGCCGGCCGAGTGGGCGGCCATCGCCAGCGCGCTGGTGTTTGCGGTCGCGGCCCTGACCGACCTGCTCGATGGGTATCTGGCTCGCAAATTGGGCCAGACCTCGGCACTCGGGGCCTTCCTGGATCCGGTGGCCGACAAGCTGATGGTGGCCATCGCGCTGGTCCTGCTCGTCCAAGCGGAGCCGACACCAGCCCTGGCGATCGCGGCGGCCATCATCATCGGTCGCGAGATCACCGTGTCGGCCGTTCGGGAATGGATGGCCGAGATCGGCGAACGGGCCAAGGTCGCCGTGTCCTTGATCGGCAAGTTCAAGACCACTGCCCAGATGGTCGCCATCACGCTGTTGCTGCTGCGCGACTCGATCGGCGGGGTCCCGACCCATTCGATCGGGATGGTGCTGTTGTACATCGCGGCGGCCTTGACGCTCTGGTCGATGCTCGTCTACTTGCGGGCCGCCTGGCCGATTCTCAGCGCACCGGGCGAGCCGCCGACCGGCCGGCGTGCGGAAGACGGTGCCGCATCGCCAGATGAGGCTTGACAGCGGATCGCGAAGCACTAGAATATCCGCTTCACCCAGCGGGAATAGCTCAGTTGGTAGAGCACAACCTTGCCAAGGTTGGGGTCGCGAGTTCGAGTCTCGTTTCCCGCTCCAAACGCACAGCGACGGGGTTTCGACGGAATCCCGTAGCCATCGAAGAAAGGGCCTTTGGCCCTTTTTTTGTGCCTCGAAAGCCGTGTATCGGCCATTTCCGCGCCAACGCCATCCGGAGTCATTCGAGGCACGCAGCCCTGGCGGATTGAGGCATGGCGATGACGACGAAACAGGCCGCGAGGCTCGCGAACCGAGGCATCCCGGTCCGGCTGAATCTGGGGTTGGCCGGCTTGCTGATCGGGATCGGGCTGGGCTCGGTCCTGCTGTTGCCATGGCTCGTGGCAACGAACCCGGCCTGGGGTCTGTTGCTCGCCTTGTTCGTCGTCACGACACCGACGCTGTGGGTCTTGATCCATGAGGCGATTCACCACTCGCTGCATCCGTCGCGCCGCACGAACGACGCGTTCGGCCGCGTGCTCGCGATCGCCTTCGGTGCCCCCTTCCATGTGCTGCGCTTCGGCCACATCGAGCATCATCGGGCCTATGTCCTGCCGGATACGCGCACCGGTGCGTCGCGGCCGCGGTTCGTCGCCGTGTCCTTTCACTATGCGCGGATCATGGGTGGCCTCTACCTCGCCGAGGTCGCGACGCTGGTGGCGGTCTGGCTGCCGCGGCGCGCCCTTCGGTGGGTCGCCCGCCAGGCCGTCAGCCGCTATGCGGATCGCGCGGGCGAGCATCTCGAGCGCCTCGACCGCACGCTGCTGGCGCCGGCTGGCCTTGCGCGCTTTCGCCTCGATAGCCTGCTGATCCTGGTGCTCTTCGGCGCGGGATTCTGGCTCTACGGCGCCGATGCCTGGATGCTGCTGGCGGCACTGCTCGGCCGCGCCGTCCTGGTCTCCTTCATGGATAACATCTACCACCATCGGCCGGTTGGGGTGCCGAGGCGAACCTTGAACCTGAGGTTGCCCGCGTGGGCCTCGGCCGGGATCCTGCACGCCAACCGGCACGCAGTGCATCATCGTGACCCCGGTCTTCCGTGGATTGCGCTACCGCACGCCGAGGATCCATCCCGCCCGGATTTCGACCGGGCATTTTTCGAGGCCGCGCTCGAGCAGCTTCTGAAGCCCTCGGCCTGATGCCGGATCGATCGCGTAACTTTCTATTTCAACAGCCATTGAGGTCATGGAACGCATCCTGCCGGGTTTGTCGATGCTCGAAGACGAGCTGCTCAATCCGCCCGAGATCAGGCGGTCGAGTGCCACGACGAAAAAAGGGCTTGCGCGTTGGCGCAAGCCCTTTTTGTGTTTGGCGCTCCCTAGGGGATTCGAACCCCTGTTACCGGCGTGAGAGGCCAGCGTCCTAACCACTAGACGAAGGGAGCAGATTGGAAACCGGAAAGCGAGTATTATACTGGGACGCCGGCTTTTAACAAGTCGCTCAGCCCTTTTCGAAGGACCCATCGGGGCCTTCGCCTCGGCCGCAGGGATAGGCCCTGCCACCCGTCCGACTGTGCCGGCACCAGGATTCCCATCGATAACGCCATGCCGGATCAAGACCAGACACCCATCCCTTTCTCGTCCAACCCGCCGCTGATCGTTCCGCGCTCGGAGCACCAGCTGTCGCGGGCCAATATCAGCGCGAGCGCGCTCAAGGTGCTGTATCGGCTCAAGCAAGCCGGTTTTCAGGCCCATCTGGTCGGCGGCGGCGTGCGCGACCTATTGCTCGGGCGCGAGCCGAAGGACTTCGACGTCGCGACCGACGCGCGGCCCGAAGAGGTGCGGCAGGTGTTTCGCAACTGCCGATTGATCGGTCGGCGCTTTCGCCTCGCGCACGTGCATTTCGGCGGCGAGATCATCGAGGTCGCGACCTTTCGCGGCGGTCAGGTCGACGAGGATGACGACGGCCATCTGATCGAGAACGGCCGGATCATCCGCGACAACGTCTACGGCACGATCGAGGAGGACGCGCTGCGCCGCGACTTCACGGTCAACGCCCTCTACTACAACATCGCCGACTTCTCGGTCATCGACTACGCCGGGGGGCTCGAAGACCTGCGGGCGGGCCGTCTGCGGCTGATCGGCGGCGACCCGGAGCGGCGCTACCGCGAGGACCCGGTGCGGATGCTGCGCGCGGTGCGCTTCGCGTGCAAGCTCGGCTTTTCGATCGATCCCGCGTGCGAGCAGCCGCTGTTCGATCTTCCCCACCTGCTTGGGGACATCCCCGTGGCGCGGCTGTTCGAGGAGCTTTTGAAGCTGTTTCTGGCCGGCACGAGTCTCGATGCCTTCGAGAAGCTGCGCCATTACGGGCTCTTCGCGCACCTGCTGCCGGCGACCGAGGCGGCGCTCGCGCGCGAGGAGCAGGCCTTCCCGTTGACCTTCGTCGCGCGCGGCCTGGCCAACACGGATCGGCGGATCCAGGAGGTCAAGCCGGTCACACCGGCCTTCCTGTTCGCGATCCTGCTTTGGGAGCCGGTGCGCAAGCGGTTCCAGACGTTGCTGGACAAGGGCCTCGCGGCCAGCGAGGCGATGCTGCTCGCGATCGACGAGGTCGGTGCCGGGACGCGCTCGCTGGTCGCGGTGCCGAAGCGCTTCGGGCTGCCGATGCGCGAGATCTGGTCCTTGCAGCCGCGCTTCGAACAGCGCGACGGCAAGCGGCCGCATCGGCTGATGACCCACCCGCGCTTTCGTGCCGCCTACGACTTTCTGCTGCTGCGGGCCGAGGCCGGCGAGGCGGATCCGGCGTTGGCCGACTGGTGGACGCGCTTCCAGGGGGTCGACGAGGACGGCCGGACCCAGATGACGAGCGGCCCCAGCAAGCGCCGCCGGTCGCGGCGGCGACGGCGCAAGGCGCCGACCGTCGATGCCGCCGGCGACGGGGCCTGAGTCGATGGCGACGGCCTATATCGGCTTGGGCAGCAATCTCGCCGAGCCGCGCGATCAGGTGGAACGGGCCATCGCGACACTGGCCGGGCCCGGACCCGAGCGGCTGCTGGCCTGTTCGCGGCTCTATGCGACGACACCGGTCGGCCCGGTCGATCAGCCGGACTATGTCAATGCCGTGATCGCGCTCTGGACGCCGCGCGCGCCGCTCGATCTGCTCGATCGGCTCCAGACGATCGAGGCTTGGCATGGGCGTGTCCGCGACGGGCGGCGCTGGGGGCCGCGCACGCTCGATCTGGATCTACTGCTCTACGACCAGGCGTGCGTCGCGCTCCCGGGGCTCGAGGTACCGCACCCGGAGATCCGCCACCGAGCCTTCGTGCTGATCCCGCTGGCCGATATCGCGCCGCGCGATCTGTCGATCCCCGGGCAGGGCCGGCTCGGCGATCTGCTGCGCGCCGTCTCGACCGAGGGTGTGCGCCCGCTCGACTCCCCGGCCGCTGCGGTTGGCACCCGGGCCGCTCGGCCACTATCCTGTTGCTGACCACCGCCGTCCGACGAGGAATGACCATGGCTTTGGCCCCGATCAGCATCACGACCCTGGCCGCGATGAAGGCGCGCCGCGAACCCATCGTCTGCCTGACCTGTTATGACGCGGCCTTCGCGCGGCTGCTCGAACGGGCCGGCGTCGAGGTGCTGCTGGTCGGGGATTCGCTCGGCATGGTCCTGCAAGGGCACGATACGACACTGCCGGTGACGGTCGAGCAGCTGGCCTACCATTCCGCCTGCGTCGCGCGCGGCCGCCGTCGGGCGCTGCTGATCGCGGACATGCCCTTTCTGTCCTACGCGACGCCGGAACGCGCACTCGCGGCCGCGGGCCAGTTGATGCAGCAGGGCGGCGCCCAGATGGTCAAGCTCGAGGGCGGTGCGGCGGTGCTCGAGACGGTGCGGCGGCTGGTCTCCCAGGGCGTCCCCGTGTGCGGCCACCTGGGGCTGCTGCCGCAATCGATCCATCGGCTCGGCGGCTACCGCTACCAGGGTCGTGACCACACTTCCGCCGATGCGATCCGTCATGATGCGCTGGCGCTTCAGGAGGCCGGCGCGGGCCTGCTGGTACTGGAATGCGTGCCAGCGGCCCTGGCCCAGGAGATCAGCCTGATGCTCGAGATCCCGGTCATCGGCATCGGCGCTGGGGTCGAGACGGACGGCCAGGTGTTGGTCCTGTATGACATGCTCGGCCTGAATCCGGGCACGCCGCCACGTTTCAGCCGCGACTTCCTGGTTGGGCAGGATGGGGTCCCGGCGGCGCTCGCGGCCTATGTGCAGGCGGTCAAGACGCGGGCCTTCCCGGCCGCGGAGCAGACCCAATGGTGAACGAGACGATGTTGGTCATCGATGAGATCGGCGCGCTGCGTCGGCAGGTCGCGCGCTGGCGCGCCGCTGGAGAACGCCTCGCCTTCGTGCCGACGATGGGCAACCTGCACGAGGGCCATCTGGCGCTCGTGCGTGCCGCACGCGCCAATGCGCAGCGGGTGCTGGTCAGCATCTTCGTCAATCCGATGCAGTTCGGGCCGCGCGAAGACCTTGCGACCTATCCGCGGACCCTCGAGCAGGACCGTCAGGCCTTGGCGCAGCTCGGGGCCGATCTCCTCTTCGTGCCCAGTGCCGCGGCCGTCTATCCGCGCGGGCTCGCCGAGCAGACGCGGGTCGAGGTCCCGGGCCTGTCCGATACCTTGTGCGGCGCGAGCCGGCCGGGCCACTTCGTCGGCGTCGCGACCGTCGTCTGCAAGCTGTTCAACATGGTCCAGCCGGACGTCGCGCTGTTCGGCGAGAAGGATTTTCAGCAGCTCCTGGTCATCGGGCGCATGACCGAGGACTTGAGCCTGCCGATCGAGATCATCGGGGTCGCGACCGTGCGCGAGCCGGACGGATTGGCGATGAGTTCGCGCAACGGCTATCTGACCGCTGACGAGCGGGCCTTGGCGCCGGCCCTGTACCAGGCCCTGCGGCGCGGCGCCGACGCGCTGCTCGATGGCGACCCCCCGCATGAGGTCGAGCGAGGCGGCCTGGCCGCCTTGCGCGCAGCCGGCTTCAAGCCGGACTATTTCGCGGTGCGCCGCGCCGAGGACCTGGCCGAGGCGAGTGGAGAGGATCGCGATCTGGTGATCCTGGCCGCGGCCTTCGTCGGGGGGACTCGGCTGATCGATAACTACCGCGTCCGGCGGGGTGGTCTCGATTGACGGGTCGAGGGGGTCTGGCACGGCTCCTGATGAAATGCTGCGTTGCAGCATTTTTTTGCGGCGCGCGGCGCCCATTTCTGTGATAATCCGCGCTTTTGAGTCCCGCTGGGTGCGCCCGGGCGGGGGCCGGCGATCGATTCGGAGGTGGTGTTCATGCAACTGACGTTGCTCAAATGCAAGCTGCATCGTGCTTGCGTCACGCATGCGGAACTCGATTACGAGGGGTCTTGCGCGATCGACGAGGACCTGCTTCGACAGGCGGGCATCCGCGAGTACGAGCAGATCCAGATCTACAATGTCGCCAATGGCGAGCGCTTCACGACCTACGCGATTCGCGCCGCCGCCGGTTCGCGCGTGATCTCGGTCAACGGCGCCGCCGCGCACAAGGCCTCGCCCGGCGATCGCGTGATCATCTGCGCTTATGCCGCGATGACCGAGGCCGAGGCCAATGTCTTCAAGCCCTCCTTGGTTTACCTCGACGAACACAACCGCGTGCTGCGCACCGGGGATGCGATCCCGGCGCAGGCGGCCTGAGTGCTACCGTCGATGGCGAGCTGCCAGCCCTGAGTGTGAGCGCGGTGGTGAGCTGGCGAACCGCGTGCGGTCGCGAGAAGGCATGCCCGGGGTTGGTGCGGTTCGTTCCTCAACAGACCCGACGCGGCTAACCCGATCAACGAGCGCTGATGTCGGGATGCGCTGCGCTTTCCCGACCTACGAGCGCGCCGTTGGTTCTTGTACCGAGACCAAGGGTCGTGTGCGATCGGCGCGCGCCGCTGCATAGAGCTCTACATAGCGGCGGGCGCTGTGCTCCCAGCTTAGATCTTGCCTCATGCCCGCGAGCGCGAGGGCCTGCCATTGCTCCGGTTGGTCGCGATGGATCCGCAGCGCGAAGCGGATCGCGTGCCACAGGCTGTCGGCGTTCGACTGGTCGAACACGAAACCGGTCGCCAAGCCCTCGGCCAAGCGTTCCGGCGTCGCGTTGACGATGGTGTCGGCCAGCCCCCCGGTGCGGTGCACGATGGGCACGGTCCCGTAGCGCAGGCTGTACATCTGATTCAAGCCGCACGGCTCGAAACGCGACGGCATCAGGAAGGCGTCGCTGCCGGCCTCGATCCGGTGGGCGCGGTGTTCGTCATAGCCGATGTAGACGCCGATCTGCCCCGGATAGGCGCGGGCGGCCTCGATGATCGCCTGTTCGAGCTGGGCATCGCCGCTGCCCTGCATGATCAGTTGGACGTCCGGCTGGGCCATGAGTCGCGGCAGGACCGCCAGGATCAGATCGACGCCCTTCTGCTCGACGAGCCGTCCGATATAGCCCAGCACGATCGCCTGTTCCTTCGGCGGCAGTCCGAACTCGGCTTGCAGCGCGACCTTGTTCGCGGCCTTGCCGTCGAGGCTGTCCGGGCCAAAGTTGCGGGCGATGCGCAGATCCGTGACCGGATCCCACACTCGGTAATCGATCCCATTCAGGATCCCCGTGAACCGCGACCCGAGCTGGCGCAGGAGCCCATCGAATCCACAGCCGAAACGCGGCGTCTTGACCTCTTCGGCATAGGTCGGGCTCACGGTGTTGACGCGATCGGCGAAGATCAGGCCGCCCTTGATGAAGGACATCCGCTGATGGAACTCGAGCCCGGAGAGCGACCAGAGCCGCGTCGGGAGCTTGAGGCGGTCGAACGCGGAGCGGTCGAACAGCCCCTGGTACGCGAGGTTGTGTATCGTGAAGACCAGTGCCGGCCGATTCGGCTCATCGGCGAGCAGCACCGGCGCGAGGCCCGTCTGCCAGTCGTTGCAGTGGACGACGTCCGGCCGCCAGTCGAGTTCCGGTACGCCCAGCGCGATGCGCGCGATCGCTCGGCAGAACAGCAGGAAACGCTCCGGGTTGTCGCCCCAGTCACGGCCGCTGACATCGATGTAGGGGTTGCCTTCGCGGCTGAAATAATCCGGCGCCTCGACCAGATAGACGGGGATCGGATGATCCGGATGCCGGCCGCCGAGCAGGCGCACCGGCGGACGGACACCGGGGATCTCGAGCTCGCACAGGACCCGCGTCTCCAAGAGCCCTTTCACGGCCGCCGGATAGGCTGGGATGATCAGCCGCGCATCCTGACCGAGTTCGCGCAGCGCAGCCGGCAGGCTCGCCGCGACATCGCCGAGCCCGCCGGTCTTGACCAGCGGGTGGGCCTCGCTGCTGGCCATCAGGATGCGCCCGCCCGGCAGGTCGGGGATCGGATCTGTGAGAGACTGCTCCATGACGAGCCGCGGATGTCCGAAGATGGAAGGCCCGGTCGATGACGGCGCGCAACGCTCGCGGGCGGAGAAGCGCGACAGGTTAACATAATTGGTGTGGAAATAGGCCGTCCATGAACAACACCTGAGCCTTATCAATCGTCCCGAAAGTCAATCGACCGCCGCGGTGCGACGAGCCACTTCGCCGACCCGGACTTCGACGGCGAGCCGGTGCAGATCTGCGCGCCGCAGGAGGGTCAGCCCATCGACCCGCCCGACGTCCCGCCGACCGACGAAGACGGCCTGCCGCTGCCCGAGGCGCCCAGTGACGACGAGACCATCGTCGGCCGACCGGGCGTCGACTAGGCGGACCTGCCGCCGCCGACCGGCGGGCCGCGCAGGAAGGTCTACGTCATGGTCCAGATGATCGACCCGCAACCGGGCGAGATCCTGTTCGACCCCGCCTGCGGCACCGGCGGCTTCCTGACCTGCGCCGTCTGCCACATGCGCGAGCACGCCGTGAAACGCCCCGAGGACGAGGCCAGTATGCAGTCGAGCCTTCGCGCGGTGGAGAAGAAACAGCTCCCGCACATGCTCGCCGTCACCAACATGCTGCTGCACGGGATCGAGGATCCCTCGTTCCTGCGCCACGACGACACGCTTGCGCGCCCCTGCATCTCCTGGGGCAAGGACGAGCGGGTGGGCATGGTGCTGACCAACCCGCCCTTCGGCGGGCGCGAGGAGGACGGCATCGAGTCGAACTTCCCCCAGCATTTTCGCACCCGGGAGACCGCCGACCTCTTCCTCGCGCTGATCGTCCGCCTGCTGAAACCCGGCGGCCGGGCGGCGGTGGTCCTGCCTGACGGCTCGCTGTTCGGCGAGGGCGTCAAGACGCGCCTCAAGGAGCACCTGATGGCAGAGTGCAACCTGCACACCATCGTGCGCCTGCCGAACTCCGTCTTCCGGCCCTATGCCTCGATCGGCACGAACCTGCTCTTCTTCGAGAAGGGCGCGCCGACGCAGGACATCTGGTTCTGGGAACACCGGGTGCCCGAGGGACAGAAGGCCTATTCGATGACCCGGCCGATCCGGCTCGCGCATCTCGCCGACTGCGCCGCCTGGTGGGGCGGGCCACGGCGCGAGGGGCGGGAGGAGGGCGAGCGCGCCTGGAAAGTGACGGCCTCCGAGGTCAAGGCCCGCGGCTACAACCTCGACATCAAGAACCCCCACACGGTGGCCGAGGACCACGGCGACCCCGAGACGCTTTTGACGGAGTTGAACAGCGCCGAGGCGGAGGTGGTAGCCATTCGCGACGAGCTGAAGGCGATCCTGTCCGAGGCCCTGCTGCGATAACCCCACCCACGACTGGACCCGGCCCCACCCGATCCGTTCGAAACGAACCATGCACCCGAGCATTGCGCAAAAGGCACCCGAGATCGCGGCCCTCTGCCGCCGTTACCGCGTGCGGCGTCTGGACCTCTTCGGCTCGGCCGCGCGTGGGAGTGACTTCGACCCCGACAGCAGCGATGCAGACTTCCTGGTCGAGTTCGAGGATGACGGGGGCGCGTCGTCGCCACTGCGACGCATCCTCGGCCTCGAGCAGGATCTGGAGCAGTTGTTGCCGCGGCCGGTGGGTCTGATCGAGCGCCGCGCGCTCGAAAACAGCCGCAACGACATCCGCCGGCGCTCGATCCTGCGAGGAGCAGAGTCGATCTATGGCTGAGCGCGTAGGTCGGGTTAGGCGCGCCGGTACGGCGGTCGCTTCGAAGATGAGCTTTACACGCGCCGTAACCCGACAGCGGCCTTGGCGGGCGCCGCGTCGCCGGCCGTCGGGTTCCGCCCCGAGGGGCTAACCCGACCTACGGCTCGGCCGCCCCGTCGACCTCGTCGCGCCCACGGCCCTGCGCAACCCCTGGATGACCGGCACGGCAGGCCAGAAGCGCGTGCCGACCGACTATTTCACAAGCTCCCCCTTCCCCCTCGCGCCCCTCGCCGAACAGCAGCGGATCGTGGCGAAGGTGGGGGAACTGATGGCACTGCTGGACCGGCTGGAGGCCGCCCTCGCGCGGGCCGACGCCACCCGCGCCCGCCTCCTCGAAGCCCTGCTCCACGAGGCCCTCGCCCCCGCCGCCGAGCCCGTCGCAGACGCGGCGGCCTGCTGAGCGACGAGGCCCGCCTCGCATGTCTGGTGAGGGCACCGGGCCGTCCACGCGAAAACACCTTCTTACGCGGCCGACTCCTGCTCGAGATCCCAACCAGGGAAGACCAACACGGCAGGATGACACTTCAGCGCTCGGGCAAGTTGCTTGGCACGCTCGACACCCAATCGGACGCGGTCATGCTCGATTGCGGAGATCGTCGACTGCGGGATTCCCGATAGGGCCGCCAGTTGGTTCTGACTCAGCCCTTGAAGCTCACGAAGGACCCGCACAGATTCTCCAGGAGACACCTCGACCAGGCGTTCGGCTCGACGATAGTCGCTCATCTCACTTCCTCCGGTCATCGTGAGCGGTCACGCTCACAACCTCGATATACACCTGGTCGCGCTCGATCCGGTAGATGACCCGATATTGCTCGTTCAACCGGGACGATCGATGCCCCTGCCAATCCCCGCTCAGGGCCTCGTCGTTGAAGCCGCGGATCATTCGCAGCCCCGCCGGCCCCGAGATCGACACGATGTCTTTCCATTTCTCGTAGCGCTTGAGGATCTCGACCGGCAGCTTCTTCAACTGCCGCACCGTGCGCTTGTGCTCGAAAATCGCCCACATCAGGCGATTATCTATACCATATTTATCATGTCAACGAAGCGACGTCCCGCCTTCGACGGGTCGCCAACCTCTGATGGCGACGCTCGCGCAGCCAGGCGCCGCATGGGGAACCGGCCGGGATCGTAACGCGACGAGCTCTCTTCATCGGCCGTGAGGGCGCCGCAGAGGATGTCGGGATGCGCGACCGTGACATCGTGGCATCGCGAGCGGCAGGATGCGCTGCGCTTCGTGGCATCGTGCGCGGCGGGATGCGCTTCGCTTTCCCGCCCTACGGCCTGCGACCGGCTGGAGGCCGCGCTCGCGCAGGCCGACGCCACCCGCGCCCGACTCCTCGAAGCCGTCCTCCACGAGGCCCTCGCCCCCGCCGCTGGCCCCGCCGAGGAGGTGGTGGCCTAAGCGGGGCAGCGCGGTCGACCGCGGGCCGCCCACCGCCGTTCGCTCGCCCAATCGCCCGCAAGCGGGCTCCTACCCCGCGGCCGAGTCTCGCTGCTACACAGAGTGTGGGAACGAGTCGGCGATCCCTCGTTGCCTGGCCGGTACCCCTGTATTACTTTACGTATTCACCTGCGACCGGAGTGCCGTCATGGGAACGAGAACAGTCCGTCTCGACGAGGAAGCCGAGAAGACATTGGAACGCCTGCGCAATCTGACCGGACTCTCGATCTCCGAGGTCCTGAAGCGGGGTTTGAGCGCCTACGAGAGCGAGGCCATGAAGCAGACCAGGCGCACCCCCTACGACATTTACTCCGAGCTCGATCTCGGTGAGGGCGGTTACGCGATCGCTCCGGCGAGCGAGGCCAAACACGCCGTCCGGGAGGCGATCCGCCGGAAGCACCAGCGGTGATCCTGACCGACACGGGTCCCCTGGTGGCCTTGTTCGATCCCGCCGACGGCAGTCACACCCACTGCAAGGAGATATTGGCCAAAGTCACCGAGCCGCTGTGCACCACGGTTCCGGTACTGACCGAGGCCTTTCATCTACTGAGCCCAGCCAGCATCGGCGCGCGGCGCCTGATGGACTTCGTCGCGGCGCGCGGACTCGAGGTCCGCTACCTGGACGATCGCACGCTGACCCGCGCCTTTGCCTTGATGGGGCGCTATGCGGATCACCCGATGGACTTGGCGGACGCCTCCCTGGT
Organism: Thioalkalicoccus limnaeus; assembly: GCF_041197575.1. Classification (NCBI taxonomy): domain Bacteria; kingdom Pseudomonadati; phylum Pseudomonadota; class Gammaproteobacteria; order Chromatiales; family Chromatiaceae; genus Thioalkalicoccus; species Thioalkalicoccus limnaeus. The sequence continues at coordinate 250,363 of NZ_JBDKXB010000003.1, forward strand.
CGTGCTGGCCGAAACGCTCCGTTTCCGCAAGGTCTTCACGATCGACCGCAGCGACTTCGCCACCTATCGGATCCAGCAGGGACACCGCCAGCTCGCCTTCGAGATCCTGTCCTGATCATCCCTGCCGCGTCGGAACGGCAAGCCCGAGAACGATCGGGCTCAACACCTCGATAGACACCGGGAGTGCGTGCCGGGGAATGGGCGGACCGCTGGCGGGATTCCCGGCGCCCTCGCAGGCACGCGACCCAGGTGGGTTTTGCGGCCTGGACCTGGCGATCCTCCGGCCGCTGCCGCGCGGGTGCCGGCCGGCCGTGCTAGGCTGATGTCGTGCTGACTCCGTGCCAGGAGAACCCATGCGTTTCTTCAACACCGAAGGCCCGGTGCGACCGGACGACCACTACAACCTGCCGCCGCTGTCGCGCTGGGATCTGGAGGAAGTGCTTCGCCTGATCGACCAGAAGAAGTACTTCCTGCTCCATGCCCCGCGCCAGACCGGCAAGACCACCTGCCTGCTGGCGCTGATGGGGCATCTGAATCGGGACGGACGCTATCGCGCCGTCTATGCCAACATCGAGGCCGCGCAGACCGCGCGCGAGGATGTCGCCCGCGGCATGGCGGCGATCTGTAGCGTCCTGGGGCGTTCGATCCGGCTCTATCTGAACGACGCGCGTCCCGATGACTGGCAGCACCGAGAGGGAGCGATCTTTGCGCCCGAGGACCGCCTCGCGCGCCTGTTGGAGTTCTGGTCCGGCGCCGATCCGCGCCCGGCCGTGCTGCTCCTCGACGAGGTCGATGCCCTGATCGGCGACACCCTGATTTCGCTGCTGCGCCAATTGCGCGCCGGCTATCCGCAGCGCCCCCAGGCCTTTCCGCAGACCGTCGTGCTGTGCGGGGTGCGCGACCTGCGCGACTACCGGATTCACGCCAGCTCCGAACGCGCGGTCATCACCGGTGGCAGCGCTTTCAACATCAAGGCCAAGTCGCTGCGCCTCGGCGACTTCACGGCCGAGGAGACTCGCACCCTGTTGCTGGAGCATACCGAAGAGACCGGACAGCGCTTCACGGCGGAAGCGCTCGAGCGCGTCTGGGCACTGACGCAGGGCCAACCCTGGCTCGTCAATGCGCTGGCCTACCGCGCCTGTTTCGAGCTGCCCGCCGGCCGCGACCGCACCCAGCCGATCACCGTGGAGCTGATCGACCAGGCCCAGGAGGCGATGATCCTCGAGCGCGTGACCCATCTCGATCAGCTTGCCCACAAATTGCAGGAGCCGCGGGTGCGGCGGGTCATCGAACCCATGCTGGCCGGTACCGTGCCGGGCGAGGCCAGCGAGGATGACCGTCAGTATCTGGTCGACCTGGGGCTGCTGCGCCGCGACGGCGCGGGCGGACTCGTGGTGGCCAACCCGATCTATCGCGAGGTGCTGCCGCGTGCCCTCGCCGGTGGGCCGCAGGACTCGCTGCCCCAGATCGCCCCGACCTGGCTGGATCCGGATGGCACGCTGAACCCCGACGCCTTGCTCGACGCCTTCCTCGCCTTCTGGCGCCAGCACGGCGAACCCTTGCTCTGTAGCGCCCCCTATCATGAGATCGCCCCCCATCTGGTGCTCATGGCCTTCCTGCACCGAGTGGTCGACGGCGGTGGCACCCTGGAGCGCGAATACGCGATCGGGAGGGGCCGCATGGATCTGTGTCTGCGCTACGGCCGGGTCACCTTGGGCATGGAACTCAAGGTCTGGCGCGACGGCGCCACGGACCCGCTCGCCGAGGGGCTGGGGCAACTGGACGGCTACCTCGCTGGGCTGGGTTTGAACAGCGGTTGGCTGGTGCTCTTCGACCGGCGTTCGGGACAGCCACCGCTCGCCGAACGCACCGCGAGCACGACCCAGATCAGCCCGCAGGGGCGCGCGATTCGGGTCATTCGCGCCTGAAGCCGCAGCTTATTCATGAGGATGCCGTCCCTGCCGACCGCGATGGCTGGAGCGGCCGCACCGCCGCGGCCTGGTGGCATTGTCACCGTCGTGCCGTGGCGCGATGATGCCAAGCTCCAACTTCGCGATTCTTCGATCGTCGAACGGCCGGCTTGCCTAGTGTCCATCTGCGAAAAACGAGATTCGGGGGGCTTGTGATGATCGAACCTTGCACGTTGGTGATCTTCGGTGCGACCGGCAATCTCGCCCGTCACAAGCTCTTGCCGGCGCTCTATCATCTCGAGCGATGCGGCCATCTGCATCCGGCCACCCGGATCCTCGGCTTCGGTCGGCGCGACTGGTCGGATCGCGACTGGCGCGAGCAGGTCATCGACGGCCTGCGGGGCCGGATCGGGGAGCACCTCGATCTCGAGGTGGCCGCGCGGCTCGGTGATCGCCTGCTGTTCCAGTCGGGCGATCTGACCGAGGCCGCGGCATACGAGGGCCTGGCGCGGCGTCTGCGCGACGGGGTCGAGCGGCCGCACAACCTGGTCTGCTATCTGGCGGTCGCACCGCGCCACTACGGCGAGGTCGCCGATCGGCTCGCGGCGCAGGGCCTGCACGAGGAGACGAGCGGCTGGTCGCGGCTGGTCGTCGAAAAGCCGTTCGGCTTCGATCTCGACAGCGCCCGTCGGCTCGATGAACGGTTGCGGCGCCATTTCCGCGAGCAGCAGATCTTCCGCATCGATCACTACCTGGGCAAGAACACGGTTCAGAACGTGCTCGTCTTTCGCTTCGCGAACCTGCTGTTCGAGCCGATCTGGAATCGCCATCACATCGATCATGTGCAGATCCTCCACGCCGAGGCGCGGGGGATCGAGGGTCGGGCCGGCTATTACGACGGTGTCGGCGCCTTGCGCGACATGATCCAGAGCCACCTGTTGCAGATGCTGACGCTGGTCGCGATGGAGCCGCCGCCGAGCCTCGATGCCGAGGCGCTGCGCGACGAGAAGGTCAAGGTCTTGCGCTCGATCCGGCCGATCACGCGCCAGGCGGTGCCAGCGCAGGCCTTTCGCGCCCAGTACCGAGCGGGGTCCGGCGACGGAGGCCAGTGCCCGGGCTATCTCGATGAGCCCGATGTGCCCCGTGACAGCACGACCGAGACCTTCGCCGCGCTCAAGCTCTACATCGACAACTGGCGATGGCGCAACATCCCCTTCTATCTGCGCACCGGCAAGCGTTTGCGCGAGACCAATTCGCTGATCGCGATCCGCTTCAAACACCCGCCGCAGCAACTGTTTCGGACCACGCGCATCGAACGGCTGGTGCCCAATTGGTTGCTGGTCAACATCCAGCCGCGAGAATGCCTGAGGATCGAGATCCAGACCAAGCGGCCGGGCCTCGAGATGCGCACCCAGACCGAATCGCTCGATGCCTTCACCTGCACTACGGCGCCGGGTCAGATCGATGCCTACGAGGCCCTGATCCTCGATGTCATCGGCGGCGATCATACGCTGTTCCTGCGCTACGACGAGGTCGATTGGGCGTGGCGCATCGTCGATCCGATCGTGCAGGCCTGGGCCACCGAGCGTGATTTCATCCCGACCTATGCCGCGGGGACCTGGGGGCCGGCCGAAGCCAACCGGCTGTTCGACCGCGACGATCAAGACTGGCGTAACGGGCTCGATGAGGACGGGTGAGGCCGTCGTCGCCAGGACCGATGGACGAGCAAGAACAAGCGCGGGCTGTCAGATTCCGCGTCACAGACGTCGACGCCTTTCGCGTTTTCGTCAACCACGACAATCGGAGACACGAGCGATGCCATTGGTGAATCGCACGCCGCAATGGGCGGCGCTGGAGCGGCACTGGGACCGGATGCGCGCGGTCTCGATGCGGGACCTGTTCGCGGCCGACCCGCAACGGGCGCAGTCGATGACGCGCGAGCTCGCGGGGCTGCGGATCGACTTCTCGAAACACCGTGTCACCGCCGAGACGCTCGAGCTCCTGCTCGCGGTGGCCCATGCCGTCGAACTGCCGGCCTGGATCGAGCGAATGTTCGCCGGCGAGCGGATCAACACGACCGAGCATCGCGCCGTGCTCCATGTCGCGTTACGCAACCGGTCGCAGCGGCCGATCCGGGTCGACGGCGAAGACGTGATGCCGCAGGTCGAAGCCGTGCTGGCGCAGATGCGCGACTTCGTTGGCCGCGTCCACGAGGGTCAGTGGCGCGGGTTCACCGGTGAGCCGATCCGCGATGTCGTCAACATCGGAATCGGCGGGTCGAATCTCGGGCCCAAGATGGTCTGCGAGGCGCTGACCCCGTACCACCGGCCCGGCTTGCGCGTGCACTTCGTGTCCAATGTCGATGCGACCCACATCACCGAGACGCTTAAAACGCTCGACCCGGCGCGCACGCTGTTCGTCGTCGCATCCAAGACCTTCACGACCCAGGAGACGATGACCAACGCGCGCACGGCTCGGCGTTGGCTGCTCGAGGCGCTCGGCGATCCGGCGGCCGTGGCCGACCACTTCGTCGCGGTCTCGACCAACGCACCGGCAGTCGCCGAGTTCGGCATCGATCCGGCCAATATGTTCGTCTTCTGGGATTGGGTCGGTGGCCGGTATTCGCTGTGGTCGGCGATCGGGCTGCCGATCGCGCTCGCGGTCGGGTTCGAGCGCTTCGCCGAACTCCTGAATGGCGCCCACGCCGTCGACAAGCATGTCCGTACCGCGCCGCTCGCCGAGAATCTGCCGGTGATCCTGGGTCTGCTCGGGGTCTGGTACACCAACTTTGCCGACGCCCATAGCCATGCCGTGCTGCCCTATGATCAGTATCTGAAGTCCTTCCCGGCTTACCTTCAGCAGGGCGACATGGAGAGCAACGGCAAGCACGTGACCCGCGATGGCGTCGTCGTCGACTATCAGACCGGACCGGTCATCTGGGGCGAGCCGGGCACCGACGGCCAACATGCATTTTACCAGTTGATCCACCAAGGGACCCGCTTGATCCCAGCCGATTTCATCGTGCCGATCCACAGTCACAACGAGACCGACGACCATCATCCGAAGCTGCTCGCGAACTGCCTAGCGCAAACCGAGGCCCTGATGCGCGGGCGGACACTCGCCGAGGCGCGCGCGGAACTGCTCGCGGCGGGCATGGACCCGGCTCGCGCCGAGGCCCTGGCACCGCATCGTCAGTTCGACGGCAATCGCCCGACCACGACGATCCTGATGGAGCGGCTGACGCCCGAGACCCTTGGTGCGCTGATCGCGCTGTACGAACACCGGATCTTTTGCCAAGGCCTCGTGTGGGGCGTCAACTCGTTCGACCAATGGGGCGTCGAGCTCGGCAAACAGCTCGCCGGCGTGATCCTCGACGAGCTGAAGGCCGGTGCGGTCGCGGCGGAGCACGACGGGTCGACGCGGGCCCTGATCGAGCATGTCGTGCACCACCGTCGGGCGTGATCCGCTAGGGCCGGCTCCCGAACGCCGGTGGGCCTGATCGGGCATCTCTGGCGCCGGCGTGGGCTTCGGGCCTGCGCTACCCACGGCCTCGGTGTCGGCCGCCTGGGCCGCTGCGGGCGCCTGTGGCACCTGTCGCGGTGGGTGATCTTTATGTCTGTTTGGCGGTCTCAGTCTCGGATGCCAGACGATCGAAGCGACGGTTGCCGGTGGTCGCGGCCGGGCTATCCTTTACGTCGGTGATCGGGTGATCGGGTGATCGGGTGGCCGCCGTGTGCCACCAAGCCGCTGATCTGCGGGCGGGTCGGGGGGCGAAACAGGGCGCGGGGGGCGTCCAGAGTCTCCGCGATCCTAACCCGATCCGGCGACGGCCCGTTGCAAATCCCGGGGAGACGCCCAACAAATCGGGGTAACAGGGCCTGTCGTCCGGTGGATCGCGCCGCCGATCCCGATGCACCAACATGATGCGTCTTCTGGCTTTGCGACGCCGATTCAAGGCCCCATGGTCGTAACGGGGATCGAGACGGGTCTCGGACCCTCGCTTCCAGGTGGCCCATACTTTGCTGCAATGGTGATCGGTCGGTGCCGGAGCCTGGCCAGCGGTGCATTGCGACCGGACCGCCCGATTCTTCGGCTGGCCGCCGCGCGGCCCTCGATCCATATTCGACTTCGTGTGAGGTGTACAAATGTCGATCTTCGAACGCTACCAGGCCCGCTACGAAGCCTCGCGCCATGAGGTCATGAGCCTGGATGAATATCTCGAGCTGTGCAAAGCGGACCCGATGGCCTACGCCGGGGCCGCCGAGCGCCTGCTCCAGGCGATCGGTGATCCGGAACACATCGATACCCGGACCGATCCCCGGCTCAGCCGCATCTTTCAGAACAAGATGTTGCGCCGTTATCCGGCCTTCTCCGAGTTCTACGGCATGGAGGAGCCGATCGAGCACCTGGTCTCCTATCTGAAGCACGCCGCGCAGGGTCTCGAGGAGAAGAAGCAGATCCTGTATCTGCTCGGTCCGGTCGGTGGCGGCAAGTCGTCGCTCGCCGAGAAGCTCAAGGAACTGATGGAGGAGGTGCCCTTCTACGCGATCGAGGGGTCGCCGGTGTTCGAGTCGCCGTTGGGCCTTTTCTCGCCGGAGGAGGACGGTCCGATCCTCGAGGACGATTACGGGATCCCCAGCCGCTACCTGCGCACCATCATGTCGCCTTGGGCCGTGAAACGGCTCCAGGAATACAACGGTGACATCACGCGGTTCCGTGTCGTCAAGCTGTATCCGTCGATCCTCGAGCAGATCGCGATCGCGAAGACCGAGCCGGGCGACGAGAACAACCAGGACATCTCGTCGTTGGTCGGAAAGGTCGATATCCGCCAGCTCGAGCGGTTCGCGCAACACGATGCCGACGCCTACAGCTACTCCGGTGCCCTGTGCCGAGCGAACCAGGGGCTCATGGAGTTCGTCGAGATGTTCAAAGCGCCGATCAAGGTGCTGCATCCATTGCTGACGGCGACGCAGGAAGGCAACTACAACGCCACCGAGGGGCTGTCGGCGATCCCGTTCCAGGGGATCATCCTGGCCCACTCGAACGAGTCCGAGTGGCAGTCGTTCCGCAACAACAAGAACAACGAGGCCTTCCTCGACCGCGTCTACATCGTCAAGGTGCCCTACTGCCTGCGTGTCAACGAAGAGGTCCAGATCTACGACAAGCTTCTGCGCAACAGCTCGCTCGCGACGGCGCCGTGCGCACCCGGCACGCTCGAGATGATGGCCCGGTTTTCGGTGCTGACGCGCCTCAAGGAGCCGGAGAATTCGAGCATCTTCTCGAAGATGCGCGTCTACAACGGCGAGAACCTGAAGGACACCGACCCGAAGGCCAAGTCGATCCAGGAATACCGCGATTACGCGGGCGTCGACGAGGGCATGACCGGGATCTCGACGCGCTTCGCGTTCAAGATCTTGTCCCAGGTCTTCAACTTCGATCACACCGAGGTCGCGGCCAATCCCGTGCATCTGCTCTATGTGCTGGAGAAGCAGATCGCGCGCGAACAATTGCCGCCGGAGGTCCAGGAGCGTTACCTGGGTTTCCTGAAGCAGTTCCTCGCGCCGCGCTATGCCGAGTTCATCGGCAAGGAGTTGCAGACCGCCTACCTCGAGTCCTATGCCGAATACGGTCAGAACATCTTCGATCGCTACGTGACCTATGCCGATTTCTGGATCCAAGATCAGGAATACCGCGATCCGGACACCGGCGAGATGATGGATCGTGGAGCGTTGAACGAGGAACTCGAGAAGATCGAGAAGCCGGCCGGGATCTCGAACCCGAAGGATTTCCGCAACGAGATCGTCAACTTCGTGCTGCGCGCCCGCGCGAGCAATGGCGGTGCGAATCCGAAGTGGACCAGCTACGAGAAGCTGCGGGTCGTCATCGAGAAGAAGATGTTCTCGAATACCGAGGATCTGCTGCCGGTGATCTCGTTCAACGCCAAGGTCTCGATGGACGAACAGAAGAAGCATGAGCAGTTCGTCGATCGGATGGTCGGCAAGGGCTATACGCCGAAACAGGTGCGGCTCCTGTCGGAGTGGTACCTCCGGGTCCGCAAGGCGCAGTAACCAGGAAATCGCAAGCCTATGTCGCACTTCATCGATCGACGGCTCAACGGCAAGAACAAGAGCGCCGTCAACCGGCAGCGCTTCCTGCGCCGTTACAAGTCGCAGCTCAAGCGGGCCGTGGCCGATGCCGTCAATCGGCGCAGCATCACCGACGTCGCTTCGGGCGAGCAGGTCGGCATCCCGTCGAAGGACATTTCCGAGCCGGTCTTTCGTCATGGTCCCGGGGGGACCCGCGAGATGGTGCACCCGGGCAACAAGGACTTCCTGAGCGGCGATCGCGTCCAGCGGCCGCCCGAGGGCGGCGGCGGCTCCGGCCAGGGACGGGCCGGTCGTGGTGGGCAGGGCGAGGACGATTTCGTGTTCAACTTGTCCCGCGACGAGTTCCTCGACCTGATGTTCGAGGACTTGGCGTTGCCGAATCTGGTGCGCAATCAGCTGATCGGTACGACCGAGTTCAAGTACGAACGCGCCGGTTTCGTCAGCGACGGGGCACCGAGCAACATCGACGTGGTTCGCTCGTTGAAGGGCGCGATCGCGCGGCGCACCGCGCTCGGCGCGCCCTATCGCGGCCGGCTGCGGGAATTGGAAGAGGAGTTGGCCGCGCGCCTCGAGTCGGGGGCCGGCGACGACGACCCGCGCGTGCGCGAGCTGCGCGAGGAGATCGATGCGCTGAAGACGCGCTTGGCCAGGCTGCCCTTCATCGACACCTTCGACCTGCGTTATCAGAGCTTCGTCAAGCGGCCCGAACCGACGAGCAAGGCCGTGATGGTCTGCATCATGGACGTGTCCGGCTCGATGGACCAGCTGCGCAAGAATCTTGCCAAGCGCTTCTTCATCCTGCTCTATCTGTTCTTGCAGCGCAATTACGACCGGATCGATCTGGTCTTCATCCGCCATCACACGATCGCCCAGGAAGTCGATGAACAGGAGTTCTTCTATTCGCGCGAGACCGGCGGCACGGTCGTGTCGAGCGCGTTGAATCTCGCCTACGACATCCTCAAGGAGCGCTACGACAGCAGCGTCTGGAACATCTACACGGCTCAGGCCTCGGATGGCGACAACTGGGACTCGGACTCGGCGATCTGTCGCGACATCCTGAACGAGCGCCTGATGCCCTTGATGCGCTACTACGCCTATGTTGAGATCACCCCGCGCCAGCACCAGAGTCTCTGGTACGCGTACCAGGAGGTACGGGCGCAGCATCGGCATTTCGCGATGCAGGAGATCGGCGGTGCCGAGGATATCTACCCCGTCTTCCGCGAGTTGTTCAGGAGGCAGGAGGCATGAGCCAGCGCGTCATCTCCGATTCATCCGAGTGGACCTTCCCGTTGCTCGAACGCTTCGATCGCGAGATCGGCCGGGTCGCGCACGAGGTCTATGGCCTGGATACCTATGCCAACCAGATCGAGGTCATCGCCTCCGAACAGATGATCGACGCCTACTCGTCGGTGGGCCTGCCGATCAACTACCACCATTGGTCGTTCGGCAAGCAATTCGTCGCGACCGAGCAGACCTATCGACGCGGCCAGATGGGGTTGGCCTACGAGATCGTGATCAACTCCGATCCCTGCATCGCCTACCTGATGGAAGAGAACACGCTGCCGATGCAGGCCTTGGTCATGGCCCATGCCTGCTACGGCCACAACAGTTTCTTCAAGGGCAACTACCTGTTTCGCACCTGGACCAGCGCCGATGCGATCATCGACTACCTGGTCTTCGCGCGGGCCTATATCGCCCAGTGCGAGGAACGCTACGGCCAGGAGGAGGTGGAGCTGCTGCTCGATTCCTGTCATGCGTTGATGAATCACGGCGTGGATCGCTACAAGAGGCCGTCACCGTTGTCGGCTGCCGAGGAGCAGCGGCGTCAGCAGGAACGGGAGACCTATCTGCAGGCGCAAATCAACGATCTGTGGCGAACCCTGCCGCGGGCGGTCGGCGAGGACGCCGTCGAGGTCGAAGAACGCTGGCCCGAGGAGCCGCAGGAGAACATCCTCTATTTCATCGAGAAGAACGCACCGCTGCTCGAGCCCTGGCAGCGTGAGATCCTGCGCATCGTGCGCAAGGTCAGCCAGTACTTCTACCCACAGCGCCAGACCCAGGTGATGAACGAAGGGTGGGCGACCTTCTGGCACTACACGCTGCTGAACCACCTCTACGACGAGGGGTTGGTCGGTGATGGGTTCATGATGGAGTTCCTCCAGTCCCATACCGGTGTCGTGTTCCAGCCGCCGTTCGATGCACCCTATTACAGCGGCATCAATCCTTACGCACTCGGCTTCGCGATGATGCGCGACCTCCGCCGGATCTGCGAGGAGCCGACCGCCGAGGATCGCTATTGGTTCCCGGAGATCGCCGGCCGTGAATGGCTCAAGGTGCTCGATTTCGCGATGCGCAACTTCAAGGACGAAAGCTTCATCGCGCAGTTCCTGTCACCGAAGGTCATGCGCGATCTACGGCTGTTCGCGGTCAACGATGATGATCGCGAGGAGACGCTGGAAATCACCGCGATCCACGAAGAGGCCGGCTATCGCGCCTTGCGGCAGGCCCTGGCCGATCAATACAATCTCGGCAGCCGTGAGCCCAACATCCAGGTCTTCAACGTCGACCGGCGCGGCGATCGCTCGCTGACGTTACGGCATTTCCGCTACAATCGCCGGCCCTTGGCCGAGAATGCCGAGGAGATGCTTCGCCACATGCGCCGGCTCTGGGGCTTCGAGGTCCGGCTCGAGTCCGTCGACGAGCAAGGGCGGGTCCATTTGATCGGAGAGGTCTGAATGCGGTTGACCCGCGTCCTGTTGTTGCTGCTCGCATCGCTGCCGATCGCCTTCCCCGCCGCGTCCAACGAGACCTTGCGCCAAGGTCTGGCAACCTTGGGCGAGCCCGCCCGGCTTGGGACCCTGGAGTTGGCCTCCGGGCCACTGCTTGCCGAGGTCTATCGCGCCAGGGATTATCGGTTGGCCTGGGATCCGGCCAGGATCGCGGCGCACCGGCGGCTGCTCGAGGCGACGCGGCGGGATGGGTTTCAACGCAGCGATTTCCATTTCCGCGAGATCATGGCCTGGATCGAACGCGGTGATCTGGCGACTTTGTCATCCGGCGACCGGGTCGAGTTCGAATTGCTGCTCAGCGATAGCCTGCTGCGCTATCTGCATCACCATCGTTACGGCAAGGTGGATCCAGTTGCACTCGATGCGCACTGGAACCACTCGAGCCCGCCGACGTTCGCGGCACTGCGCGAGGATCTTGGGCAGGCCCTTGCGGCGCCGAATCTGGAAGCCCATGTCCGGCGCACGATCCGCCAGCCGGGCTTCTACTCGCGTCTGCGCGACGGCCTTGCCGATTACCGGGCAATCGCCGCCGACGGCGGCTGGCCGACGGTGCCCGAGGGCCGCACCGTGCGTCTCGGTGACCAGGATGAACAGGTTGCCTCGATTCGTGCCCGGCTCGCGGTCACCGGTGATCTGCGTGGTCCGCCGGCGGCCGACCCGACCCTGTTCGACGAGGGTTTGAAGGCCTCGGTCGAGGATTTCCAGGAACGCCACGGTCTGGTGCGTGACGGCATCGTCGGTCCGCAAACGCGCGGGGCGATGAACGTTTCGGTCGAGGACCGGATCAATCAGATCCGCGTCAATCTGGAGCGCATGCGCTGGATCTACCATCACCTGCCGGACGACTTCGTGTTGGTCGATATCCCAGGCTACCGGATCGATCTGGTCCGCAGCGGTCGGGTCGTCTGGACGACGCGGGCGATCGTCGGCACCGCGGAGCGCCAGACGCCGGTCTTCCGCGACCGACTCGCCTACCTCGAGTTCAATCCGACCTGGACGATCCCGCCGACGATCCTCGCCGAGGACATCCTGCCGAAAATGCAGGAAGATCCGAGTTATTTACAGGCTCGGGGGCTGCGGGTCATTGATCAGAGGGGTCGAAACATCCCGCCGGAGACCGTCGACTGGCATGTCCCACCGCGGGCCTTCCCCTACATGCTGCGGCAAGATCCAAGCGACGATAACGCCCTTGGGCGTGTCAAGTTCATGTTCCCGAATCTCTTTTCGGTGTATTTGCACGATACGCCGTATCGCGACCTGTTCGACCGGAGCGATCGGGCGCTCAGCTCTGGCTGTGTTCGCGTCGAGGATCCGATGCGGCTCGCCGAGCTCGTGCTCGATGAACCTGCGCGTTGGAATGCCGAGAGCTTTCAGGAGATCGTCGCATCCGGACAGACCCGGGTCGTCCGTTTGAAGGAGCCCCTGCCGGTTCTCTTGTCCTACTGGACCGCCGAGGCCGGCGAACCGGGACAGGTGCGTTTTCGCCCGGACATCTACGCACGCGACCAACAAGTCCTCGAGGCCCTCGATGGGGGCCGAGCTCGACCCCGGATCGTCGTCGACGAATCCACGGGGCCGGGCTAGTGCATCGGCCGTCGTTCCGCTGTGCCGGCGATCTGGCGCCTGAGGTGCCTGGTCGAACGATGCCCGAGGGACAAGCCATGCCGACGCCAGCCGATTTGAGCAGGGGGGCATCGCGAGACGCCGCGGATGCTGCCGGTCTCGGGATCGGACTGTGGCTCGGGTGGCGGGAATGGGTCGCGCTCCCGGAATTGGGCTTGCCTGCGATCAAGGCGAAGGTCGATACTGGTGCGCGGACCTCGACGCTGCATGCCTTTTATGTCGAACCCTTTCGGAGCAAGGGTGCCGATCTCGTGCGGTTCGGCGTGCATCCGCTGCAGCGACGCACCGATATCTTGATCCACTGCGAGGCGCGCATCCGGGATCGACGTCTCGTCACCGATTCGGGTGGGCACCGCGAGCAGCGTTACGTGATCAAGACCCCGCTGCGCATTGCCGGGCTCAGCTGGCCGATCGAGGTCACGCTGACGAACCGCGAGACCATGCTCTTTCGGATGCTGGTCGGTCGCACCGCGATGGTCGGTCGTGTGCTCGTCGACCCGGCCCGTTCCTTTCTGACCGGGCGGCCTGATCCCGCCGCCTGTTACGGCGGCGACGCAGACCGCTGATTTTCATCGGACGCCCTGCTCGAGATCGCCGAATGAAGATCGCTCGGCGTCGGGGTCACGCTCGACCCTCTCGGTGTCGGCGGTTGCCCGTGGGCCTATCCGAAGCGGTCGCCACCGGATCAGTGGAAGATCGCGCGATCCTTCGTCAGCGAGGCCCTGTCCGGTTACTCCGGCGATGATCGGATCGCCGATCGTTTTGTCGCGTTGGCCGAGGGCCTCGGTTCGCGCATCATGGTCGAAGGGGTCGAGACCGATGCCCAACGCGATGACCTGGCCCGACACGGTTGTTGCGTCTTTCAGGGGTCCCGGTTCGGTCATCCGGGACTGATCGAGACGTTGATGATCTCCACTGCCACGGCGCCGGATCGTCCGAGCGCACTGGCCCATACCCAACATGAAGAACCAAGGTGAGCCGATGAAACAGAGGCCGAAGATCCTGATTTCCGCCGTCGATATGGAACGACTGGAACAGTTGCTCGCAACGCTGCCAGACAACGCCTTCCCGGGCCGGGCCGAACTGGAGGCGGAGTTGTATCGAGCCGATGTGGTCGACCCGGCGGACATGCCGGCGTCCGTCGTGACGATGAATTCCCAGGTCCGCTTCCGCGTCGAACCCTCGGCGGAAGCCTTTTGCCTGACGCTGGTTTATCCGAAGGACGTGGAGCCCGGTGGCGGGACCATCTCGGTGCTGGCACCGGTCGGCAGTGCGCTGCTCGGCCTTTCCGAACAGGACGAGATCGAGTGGCCGAAGCCCGGCGGCGGGACACTGCGGGTCCGTATCGAAGAGGTCATCCACCAGCCAGAACGCGCGGGCGGGGGGCGGACCTGAGTCGAGCCCTGTCAGCGCGGCAGCAACCGTTCGAGCAGCCCGCGGTAGATGCTGGTCAACTGATCCAATTCGGCGACCCCAACGCACTCGTTGGCTTGATGGATGGTCGCATTGACGGGTCCGAATTCGACGACCTGGGCCCCGGTCGGCGCGATGAAGCGGCCGTCCGAGGTGCCGCCAGAGGTCGAGCGTTCGGCCTCGAGGCCGGTGACCGCCGCGATCGCGGCGCAGGTGGCGGCGACCAGCTCGCCCGCATGGGTCAGGAACGGCTGCCCGGACAGGACCCAGCGCAGATCGTAGCGGAAGTCGCCGCGATCGAGGATCTCGGCGACGCGACGCTGGATGGTCGTGGCGTCGAGTTCGGTCGAGAAACGGAGGTTGAATTGGGCCGCGAGCCGATCCGGGATCACGTTTTCGGCGCCGGTACCCATGTTCAGGTTCGCGATCTGGAAGCTGGTCGGCGGGAAGTGGGCATTGCCCTGATCCCAGATCTCGGCGCATAGGACGGCCAGCTGTTCGACACAGGCATGGAGCGGGTTCTTCGCGCGGTGCGGATAGGCGACGTGGCCTTGCCGACCATGGACGGTCAAGTACCCGCTGAGGCTGCCGCGGCGGCCGATCTTGATGGTATCCCCGAGCTGTCGCTGGCATGAAGGTTCGCCGACGAGGCAATAATCGATGCGCTCGCTGCGCGCCGCGAGTGTCTCGATGACTTTGACGGTGCCGTCGACGGCCGGGCCTTCCTCGTCACTGGTGATCAGGAATGCGAGCGAGCCGGGCGGCTCGGGGCGGCCGTCGAGGAAATCGGCGACCGCGGTGACCATCGCCGCGATCGCACCTTTCATATCGCAGGCCCCGCGCCCGTAAAGCTGGCCATCGCGGACCTCGGGAACGAAGGGATCCGAGTGCCACTGATCGAGCGGGCCGGGCGGGACCACGTCGGTGTGACCGGCGAGGCAGACGAGCGGGCCGGTCTCGCCGCGGCGGGCCCAAAGGTTGGTCACGTCGCCGAATGGCATCGGCTCTATCCGAAAGCCGAGCGCGGCCAGCCGCTCGGCCAGCAGCGCCTGGCAGCCCTCGTCACGCGGGGTGACCGATGGGCGGCGGATCAGGTCCATCGCGAGATCGAGGGTAGCGGACATCGGGCGGGTTCTCCGGGTTCAGTGAGCGAGTTGGTCGAGGGCGACGGCACGTCCCCGGCGATGCTGGCGACTGGGTAGGCATGTCGCGAACATCACAGGGTTCATTCGAGTGCCTTGTTCTTGGTTCGTGTGCGCAGGTACAGTTCCTCCATCAGCTCGATAAAGGATCCGCCCTTGTCCCAGAAGGGCGGGAAGTCGCCGCCCTTCTTGATCAGGATCGCCGGCACCGCTGCGGGCGCCGCGGGCGCGATCTCGCCGGGTAGCCGATGCCGACCGGACCAGAATGCTTGGTAGTCGGGGGACGTCGTAGCCGGCCGTGGCTGGGTGAAGAAGGACGCAGCCGGTTCGATCGGTTCGGCGGCGTCCTCGACGAGCAGGCCGGACAGGGCGGCGCCGAGCGGGGTGCGGCACAGGGCTTCGTGGAGACGCTTGCGCGGCAGGCCGCGCAGTTCGAACAGCAGGAAGGGATCCTGCTTGACCTGGCCGATGCGGAAGGCACGGTCGCTCGCCTGATTCTCGACGGCCGGGTTCCACCAACGATCGAAGTGGAAGACGTGGTTGGCCTTGGTCAGCGTGATGCCGACACCGCCGGCCTTCAGCGACAAGACGAAGACGGCCGGTTCGGTCTCGGGGTCCTGGAAGGCCTCGATCATCGCCTCGCGGCGGGTCCGCGGTGTACCGCCATGAAGGTAGTAGGTCCGGTAGTGACGCGAGCGGCGTAGGAACTGCTCCAGCTCCGCTCCGATCTCGGTGAACTGGGAGAAGACCAGCACGCTGTCGCCGGTGGCCATGACCTCGTCGAGCATCGCGTCGAGGCGTTGCAACTTGTGCGAACGCTCCGGCGTGAAGGGACTGCCGTCCTTGAGGAACTGGGCCGGGTGATTGCAGATCTGTTTCAGCCGCATCAGGGTCGAGAGCATCAAGCCTTGCCGTTCGATGCCCTCCTTCTCGTCCAACCGCCGCTCGACATCGCGTACCACCGACTCGTAGAGGGCTGCCTGTTCCTTGCTCAGGTTGCAGTATTGGCGGCCCTCGACCTTGTCTGGCAGGTCCGCGATGATCGACTTGTCGGTCTTGACCCGGCGCAGGATGAAGGGCTCGACGAGGCGTTTGAGCGTCATCGTGCGCCCCGGATCCTTGTCGCGCTGGATCGGGATCTCGAACTGCTTGCGAAAACGCGCCTGGGTGTCGAGGTAACCGGGCTGCACGAAATGAAAGATCGACCAGAGGTCCGTCAGCCGGTTTTCGACCGGGGTACCAGTCAACGCCAGACGATGGCGCGCCTCGAGTTTCAGGATCGCCTTGGTCTGCTCGGCCTTCGGGTTCTTGATGTTCTGTGCCTCGTCAAGGACCACCCGATGCCATGTGAGCGCGCCGAGCAGCTTCAGGTCGCGGCGCACCAACGCGTAGGAGGTGATCACCATGTCGCAGCCGTCGACCTGGGCGTGGAAGGCCTCGGTCGCCTGAGCCCGATCCGGCCCGTGGTGGATCAGGGTGCGCAGCCGAGGCGCGAAGGTCTGGATCTCTTTCGCCCAGTTGCCGAGCACGGAGGTCGGCGCGATCAGCAGCGTCGGCGGCAAGCTCGTGCCCGGCTCCCGTTCGCTCAGGAGCCGCGCGATCACCTGCATCGTCTTGCCGAGTCCCATGTCGTCGGCCAGGCAGCCGTGGAGACCCAATCCCTCGAGGAATCCTAGCCAGGCGACGCCGCGGCGTTGATAGTCGCGCAGCGTGCACGCGAGGCCGGCGGGGTTGGGGACCGGCTCGAGCTGGCGGTGGTCACGCAGCCGCTCGAGCATCTCGGCCAAGGCCGCGTCGCGGTCGATCTCGAAGCTGTCGTCTGTCGCGACCTTTCGGAGCAGATCGGGCAGTGCGATCGCCGGCAACTCCTGTCCGTGCTCGCGCCAGAAGGCAAGCATCTCCCGCATCTTGTCCCGATCGAGTTCGACCCACTGGCCCCGGAATTGGACCAGGGGTGTCTTGGCCTCGACCAGTTGTCGCCATTCGTCCTCGGTGACCGTCTGATCGCCGATCGCGAGCTCATAGCGGTACTGGATCAGATGGTCGAGACTCAGCCCGCCCTGAGTCGGAGCAGCGGAGAGCTTGCCGCGCTGGCCGGTCGGGCGCAGCCGGATCTTGATCCGTCGCCGCCCTTGGGGCGTCCACCAGGCCGGTACGACGACCTTGAATCCGGCATCCTCGAGTACCCAGGCGGTTTCCTTCAGAAAGTCGAAGGCCCCGTCCAGGTCCAGCGGCACGGCCTGCGGGGTCGCGGTTTCGAGGCCGGCCCAGAGCCTCGGGTAGATCCGAGCGGCCAGGCCCAGATCGAACAGCAGGTCGCGCTCGAAGTCGGCGCCGAAGCGCTGCTGGATCGCTTGCCGACCGGCTGCCGGCTCGGCCCAGTAGTCGGCGAGGTCGAGTCGATGCGATGGGTCGTCCTTCGGCACCGCGATCAAGTCGAGCCGCCAGTCGTCCGGCCTCTCGGGCGGCGCCTCGACCAGCCTCAGACCCAGGCTGAAAGCCGCGCCGCGATCGGCTCCGACGAGGCATCGGCGCCAGCCGCGCCATCTCCGGTAGAGATCCATCGCCGCATCGCCGGTCTGGATCGCGGCGCGAGCCGGATCCAATCCCCCGGCGAGCAGCGTGCCCTCGATGCGCCTCGTGAAGGTCGCCGGCCAGCGAACCTGGCGCAGCGTCTGGTCGAGCAACACCTCGGAACAGTGCCGCAACAGGCTCTCCGGGTCGACCGGGCCATCGAGGCCGGTGGCCGCTGCGGCTGGCCAACTGGGCAGCGCGCGCGCGATCAGCTCGTCGAAAGAATCCGAGGTCCACTGCCAGCCGCATAGGACCTCGCCGGGCGGCGGTTTGCGTTGTCCCTTGGCCTTCGGTAGTCGATGCCAGACCAGCCTCGGCAGGTACTGATCCCGCAGCAGCAGGTGCTTGAGTTCCTGCGTGAACCAGAACCAGAACAGGAAATCGGCGCCGGGTTGCAGGCTATCGGCGTGATGGAAGGATTGATAGTGGATGTCGCGCAACTGGCGCACTGGGCTATCCAATCGATAGCTGTCGACTTGCCACTCGCAGAGCTGCGCTCCGTCCGTGACGGGGTCCGCGGCCTGAAAGCGCGCGAGTTGCGGCGAAGGCAATGGCGCCGCGCCCACGCTCGGCAGCCGTAGCCGGCAAGTCTCGATGGCGCCGGGCGGTACCCGCGGTACCCCTAGCAGTTCGAGGAACGCCGGCCAATCCGTCTTAGCCAGCGCGAACGGATGCGACGGATCGACGCGTCTTCGGGCTTGACGCGCGGGTACGGCGGTCTCGGCCCACAAATGCAAGGCACCGGCGCGGGCGAAATCGTCGCCCGATGCGGGTTGCCAGAAGGTATGGAGGATCCTCATGCGGGGTTCGTTATCCCAGGGCCAGGTTGCACCGCGCGACAAAAGGGCCGATGGCCGGCTTCGTAGATCATCATCGGGATGTTAGCGGACCCATCGGCCGATTGGCCATATCGGCTGAAGCGGGTCGGCCGTCGGGTGAGGGCGCGGGGGACATCGCGGCCGGCTTCGGTCGTGACGGTGGCGAGTGCGGTGCCTGGCGCGTAAGGCCAGGGCCCAGACATGACACCGCGGGGCGGGTGTCGGCAGTTCTGGGGGGTTGGGCTGGCCGCCCTGTGGGCGCGGCTTTTCGGCCTAGCGACCCGCCGGCCTCGCGCCGATCGCCGGTCGGCTAGGGGTTCATGTATCATCGTGTGCCGGGCCCTCGCGCCCCCTTTGATCCTATGGTTTCTCTTGGTCGAACCCCGAATCAGCATGATCGTCGAAGATGTCGCGCCGGCGCCCCGGGCGCGCCAACCGGCTGCCGTGGCGCCACGAGGGCGGGTTCGCCCGGTCGTGCAACGCCATGCGATCCGTGTCGAGCTGGCTAGCCAGACGCTGGTGCTCCTATCGCAGGGGCGGCCGGTCGCCTGTTATCCGGTCTCGACGGCGGCGAAGGGTCCGGATGAACGCCTCGGCAGCGGCGGTACGCCGCGAGGGCGGCACCGGATACGCATCCGGATCGGGGACGGTTGTCCGATCGGAGCCGTCTTTCGCGGCCGGCGACCGACCGGTGAAGTCTATGACTCGGAGCTCGCCGTGCGCTGGCCCGAGCGAGACTGGATCCTGACTCGTATTCTGTGGTTGACCGGGCTGGAGTCGGGCCGCAACCGCGGTGGCGATGTCGATACCCTGCGCCGCTTCATCTATATCCATGGCTGTCCCGACAGCGAGCCGATGGGCGTGCCGCGCTCGCATGGCTGTATCCGGATGCGCAACGTCGATCTGCTCGATCTGTTCGCGCAGGTCCGCGCGGGAACCCTGGTCGAGATCGAGGACGGACGTAATGCTTGAGGCGGTCGCCGCGCGCCTGGTCTCGGCCGCGGTCGTGGTGCTCGGGGTCTGCACGCTGGTCTTCCTGCTGATCCACCTGGTCCCGGGCGACCCGGTCGAGGCGATGCTCGGCGAGGGCGCGCGGCCGGCCGACCGCGCCGCGCTGCGCGAGGCCCTGGGCCTGGATCGGCCGGTGATGGAACAGTACCTGACCTATCTGAGCCGGCTCGCACGCCTGGATCTCGGGGTTTCGTTTCAGGAGCAGCGTCCGGTCATCGACCTGCTGCGCGAGCGTTTCCCGGCGACCTTGGAGCTCGCCGCGGTGGCGCTGCTGCTGGCATTGGTGTTGGCGATCCCGCTCGGGGTGTTGGCCGCCTCGTATCGTGGCGGGCCGATCGACACCGGGGCCATGGGCCTGTCGCTGCTCGGCGTCGCGATCCCGAACTTCTGGCTCGGCCCCTTGCTGATCCTGGTCTTTTCCCTATGGCTCGGCTGGACCCCGGTCAGCGGTCGCGATGGCCTCGCGAGCCTGATCCTGCCGGCGGTGACCCTTGGGACCGGCCTCGCGGCGGTGCTGGCGCGGATGGTCCGCAGCAGCCTGTTGGAGGTGCTCGGCGAGGACTATATCCGCACGGCCCGGGCCAAGGGCCTCAGCGGTGCGGCGGTCCTGTGGCGGCACGCGCTGCGCAATGCCTGGCTGCCGGTCTTGACGCTGATCGGACTGCAGCTCGGCGGCCTGCTCGGCGGGGCCGTGATCACCGAGACCGTCTTCGGCTGGCCCGGTGTCGGCAGCCTGCTGATCGAGGCGATCCAGGGCCGCGATTACCCGGTCGTGCAGGCCTGCGTGCTCCTGATCAGCCTGTCGTACTTGCTGATCAACACGCTGACCGACCTGGTCTATACCTGGGTCGACCCACGGATCCGGTTGGGTTGAGCCATGCGCGGCCTTGGACCCATGGTGCTGCCGTTGACCCTGCTGGGGCTCTGGGCCGTGGCCGCGCTGGCCGCACCCTGGCTGCCGCTATCGCCGTACAGCATCGACCTGCCGCGGATCCTGGCCCCGCCCGGCCCCGATGCCTGGCTCGGCTATGACGATCTCGGCCGGCCAGTCCTGGACCGGCTGCTGATGGGTGCGCGGACCGCGTTCGTCGTAGGACTCGGGGTCGTGCTGGTCTCGGCGGTCGTCGGGACCCTGATCGGCGGGATTGCCGGCTATCTCGGGGGCTGGGTCGATCTGGTGCTGGTGCGTATCATCGACGTCTTCCTGGCCTTTCCGGGCATCCTGCTCGCGATCGCGTTGGCCGGCATCCTGGGCCCCGGGATCGGTAATGTCATCATCGCGCTGTCGGCGGTCGGGTGGGTCGGTTATGCGCGCCTGGTCCGCGCGCAGGTCTTGTCGTTGAAGCAGCGCGATCACGTCCGGGCGGCGCGTGCGCTCGGCGCCGGGCACGCGCGTATCCTGGGCCGCCATCTGATCCCGCTGGCGCTGGCCCCGCTGATCATCGAGGCGACCTTCGGCGTCGCCGTGGCCGTGATCGCCGAGGCCGGCCTGTCGTTCCTGGGGCTTGGAGTGCAGCCGCCGGCGGCCTCCTGGGGCAGTATGATCCGTGACGGCGTCGGTTATATGCTGGTGGCGCCGCATCTGGTGCTGGCCCCCGGTCTTGCGATCCTGTTCGTCGTGCTGGCGATCAACTGGCTCGGCGATGCATTGCGCGATCGGCTCGATGTGCGCACCAGGGATCGCGTGTGACGCGCAGGGGGCCTGAATGTGGCCTGATGTCGGTCTCGTGCCCGCAGCCTGTCGCGACCACGCCCTGCCAAGGATCGGAAACAGCGACCGGCGATATTGCGATTGATGGCTTGGATGCGGGTTCCGAGCGAACCTTGACAGATCGAATAGTTCTCCGCGAATGGCCTGTTCGCGGGTATCCGAACAGGGGGTACTGAAGGTGTTGCTTGGACCTCTGATGGTGGACCTCGAAGGCCCGGAACTGACGGCCGAGGAGCGGGATCTCCTGCGTGATCCGGCGGTCGGCGGCGTGATCCTGTTCAGCCGCAATTTCGTCGATCCGGACCAGGTGACGGCGCTGACCGAGGCGATCCACGGCCTGCGCGAACCGCGTCTGCTGATCGCCGTGGATCAGGAGGGGGGCCGGGTCCAGCGGTTTCGCACCGGGTTTTCGCGCTTGCCGCCGGCCGGACGGATCGGTGCCCTCTATCGTGACCATCCGCTCCGCGGGCGGCGCGCGGCCGAACTCCTGGGCTGGTTGATGGCCGCTGAGTTGCGCCTGGTCGGTGTCGACTTCAGTTTCGCGCCGGTGCTGGACCTCGACCGCGGCCTTGGCAGCGTGATCGGAGATCGAGCCTTCGCCGATCGCGCCGAGCCGGTCGGGGTCCTCGCAGCGGCCTGGATGCGGGGTGTCCATGCCGCCGGCATGGCGGCAGTCGGCAAGCATTTCCCGGGGCATGGCGGGGTTGCGGCGGACTCCCATACCGAGCTGCCTTGTGACGAACGCCCGTTCGAGAGCCTGCGCGCGGAGGATCTGGTGCCGTTCGAGCGGTTGATCGGCGATGGCCTCGAGGCCATCATGCCGGCCCACGTGACCTATCCGCGCATCGATTCGCGCCCGGCTGGCTTCTCGGCTGTCTGGCTGCAAGACCTGCTGCGAGGGCAACTGGGTTTTCAAGGGGCCATCTTCAGTGACGACTTGACGATGGGCGCCGCAGCCAGTCTCGGCGAATATCGCGCGCGGGTCGCGGCGGCCCTGGCGGCGGGCTGCGATATGCTGTTGATCTGCAATAATCGCGTGGCGGCGATCGAGACCGCGGCGACGCTGTCGATGCCGCCGGATCCGACCGCGGCGTTGCGGCTGCTGCGGATGCACGGTCGGCACCCGATCGACCGGTCGGCGTTGCATGCCGATCCCCGTTGGCCGCAGGCGGTGCGCGTTCTCGGCGAGCTGGAGGACGTGGACGAGCCGATGCTTGATCTGGACGATCCAACGACACGGAGACGATGATGACATTGCCACCAGATTGCTATCGCGGCGTCGCCGCGCGGGCCGAATGCCTGGTCACCGGCGAGGAGATGGACCGGGCACTCGACCGCCTCGCAACCGAGGTGACGGCCGCGTTGGCCGACCAGGATCCCCTCGTGCTCTGCGTCATGACCGGCGGCATCATCGCCGCTGGACAACTGCTGCCGCGGCTCGACTTTCCGCTGCGGCTCGACTATGCGCATGCGACTCGGTACCTGGGTGCCACCAGCGGCGGGATCCTCGAATGGCGGCACCGTCCGTCGGACGCGATCCGCGGCCAGCATCTGCTGTTGGTCGACGATATCCTCGATGAAGGCATCACGCTGCACACGTTGATCGAGGCATGTCGAGAGGATGGCGCGGCGAGTGTTCGCAGTCTGGTCCTGGTGGAAAAGGAGCGCGAGCGTCCGGTATCCTGTCGCGCCGATTTCGTCGGCGTCCGGCTGCCGAATCGGTACCTGTATGGCTACGGTCTCGATTACAAGCACTACTTCCGCAATGCCCGCGGCATCTACGCGGTTGCCGACGTCGATATCTGACCAGATTCGCGATGGCATCGGTATGTGCGCATAAGCTAATATAACCAAAGGCTTTTTGACTATCCCGCTCGTTTGCCGTAGATATAAACAAAAAAAGGCCCGGCCTTTGATTTCGGAGCCAGCTCCGAGGCAACAGCCGCGGACCGGCGTGGGCCGGCAGGCCCAGGATTGGAATAGGAGGATACTTGTGATGCGATCCCTTGAAGGCTATCGGCATAATCATGTAGAACTTCGTCAGATGATCGATGACTTGAGATCGATCATGTCGCGGGAACAGCTGAAGATCCGCCCCAATGCCAAGACCGCCTACGGGTTGCTGTGTGATCTCGGCGAGAAGATGAAGCGCCATCTCGCGCAGGAGGACCAGGAGCTTTATCCGAGCCTGCTGATCCACGAGGACGCCCGTGTCAAGACGATCGCGTGGGGCTTCATCAGCGGCGAAAAGCCGTTGCGCAAGACCTTCGACGACTACTACAAACGCTGGCTCAAGAACTGCGATTTCAACTTCACCGACGAGTTTCTGACGGAGAGCCACGAGGTCTTCGAGATGATCTCGCAACGGATCGACCGCGAGGAGCAGGTCCTGTTTCCGAAACTGGTCGAAATCGGTCTGTTCCGCGAGACCGCGAGCGCCGCCTGACTGCGCGACGCCGGCCGGCGGCTGAGCAGCGGGGTCCGGTGCCGGCGTCCCGGGCCCCATCCAGGGCACCGTTGGTTTTGGTTCCTCTGAATCGCTACAATCGGCCCTTTGGTGAACCGTTCCGCGCGGTTTGAACCAGGTCTTTTACCCAGGGGGCGATCAGGTAGATGGGACGACTCGCGATAATCGGTGGTTCGGGGTTCTCGGCGATCGCCGGGCTCGAAGTGGCCTCGTCGTCGGCGGAGACGCCCTATGGGGCGGCATCGGCGCCGGTGGCTCGCGGCACCATGGCGTCGCGCGAGGTCTTGTTCCTGCCGCGCCATGGGTCGCCGCATCGGATCCCCCCGCATCGAATCAATTATCGAGCCAACATCTGGGCGCTACGTGAGGCAGGGGCCGAGCAGATCGTCGCGCTCGCCGCGGTCGGCGGGGTCACCGAGCCTTTCGCCCCCGGGGTGCTGGCGGTGCCGCATCAGATCATCGACTATACCTACGACCGGACGCAAACCTTCTACGATGGCGGAGAGGGGGAGGTCGTCCACGTCGACTTCACGCGACCTTACACCGATAGCTTGCGAGATCGGTTGATCGAGGCCGGCTTGCGCACCGGGATGCCGGTGGTTGGGCACGGCGTGTACGGCGCGACCCAGGGTCCACGACTCGAGACGGCGGCCGAGGTGCGGCGGCTCGAGCGCGATGGTTGCGACCTGGTCGGTATGACGGGCATGCCGGAGGCGGCATTGGCGCGCGAGCTCGGCCTGGAGTACGCAGCCCTGGCCTTCGTCGTCAATTGGGCGGCCGGGAAAGGCGCAGGTGAGATCCAGATGTCGGAGATCGAGTCCAACCTGAAGGCCTGCGCGGCTCGCGTGGAACGCCTCTTGACCGCCTTCGCCGAGGCTTGAGCGAAAGGCCGATTCGAGGTTTGGGTTACGACAGCCGCTGGGGGCGTTATTCGATGGCGGAAGCGAAATCGGGTTCGCGGGCGACCTGGCCGAAGGTCGTCTTGTGGGTGCTGGTCATCATCTTCGGCCTCCTGTACCTGAATGCGATGCGCGATCGCGGGGCCGGTGGTCGCGACGAGGCCCTCGTGCCTCCGGATCCGGACCTGGTCGCGATGACCGGGAGTCGGGCTGACGACAAGGGCGCAGACGCCGTTGACGTGGTGACGGATCGCGACGCCGCGGCGCCGGCGCTCGCGTCATTCGACCCCATCGCCGAGTCGCCGGCCCCGGCGGGACCCCAGGCGGACGAGGTGGCTGAACGTGCGTTGGCCGAACCGGAGCGCCTTGATTCGGAACAGGCCGGGGCCGACGTGCGGCCGGTGGCCGATCCTGACGCCACGAGCAGCGCATCGCGCGAGGCCGAGGCACCGGGTCGCTCCATCCCTGCCGATCCGGCGCCCATGACTGAGCCTGCCGTGACGGGAGCAGCGGTCGCGGACGATGCAGAGCGGAGCGCGCCGCGCGCGGATCCGGGCGACCTGTCGCTGGCCGAGCGTCGCGCTCGGCTGCTGGCCGACTACGAGCGACTGCTGCTGTCGGTCGAAGCGGAGCGGCGCCAGATCTGGGAAGAGATGAACCGACTCGGAGGGGCCGACTGGCCTTATCCCTATCCGGCCCCGCCGTGGTTCGGCGGGCCGCCAGGCCGGGTGCCGGGTCATCATTGGCCCGGTCCCTGATTACCCGAGGTGTGACCGGGGCCTCGGCTGGTCGGCCGGGGCCGAACCCTGTTGCAAGGATTCGAACCGATCCTTGAAGGCCATCTGCCGAAGTCGTTCCGCCTCGTTTCGATCGACGAACTGTGGTGATTCGAGCCAGCGCCCCGAGGCAGGATCGTAGACCGAAAAGCGATATCCTTTGCCGACCTTGAAGACCTGGGTCACCTCCTGGCCCGCTTGGGCCATCGCCGCGAACTTGTCGAGCCCCGGTCCCGCCGTGCGCGGCCGCGGCGTTCGGTCGGTCGCTGCCTGTTGTGCGGGCGCAGGGTCGGTCTGCGGCGCGTTGAACTGGAAGCGAGTGTTCTGGATCTCGCCTTCGAGGTCCGGCTCGACGGCGGCGACGTCGGGCAGCCGGCTCAGGATATAGCCGGCCATCAAGCGACCGAGTTGGTCGTCCTCGTTCTCGAGAGTCGTCAATAATTTGTCGGCGACGATCTGGCAGCGTTCGAGCCGCGTCGGCCGTGGCACCCATTCACGGCTCATTTGCCAGCCGTGGTCCATATCGCGATCCAGCCGGGCAAAGAAGTCGTCGGCCTCGGCGATCAAGGTGTCGGGTACTTCCAGCGTGTAGACCAGGTCGCCAACGATGGCATTGAGTCTCATCGGGATCGGCCTCATCGTGCTTAACGGACTCGCGATTCTATCAGGGTGCCGAACGTCGGGGCGTGCGGTAACCGATCAAGCGACGCGGGGACGTGGCTTTTTCGATCGGTTTTCGTCCGGTATTCGCCTGTCGCACGACGAAGGTGGGGCGCCAGCGCAAGTCTTCAATCGCCCTTTCCCGAGTGGCACGACGAGGCGTACACGGAAAGGAAGCAGCCCCAATAGGGGCTCGTGACGCGCGAGGGTAACGATGACATCGATGGCTGGATGGCTGGCCCTGGTGCCGGCGGTGCCCTTTCTGCTGGCTTGTATGCTGGCGATACCGAGGGCTCGGCGACTCTGGCGATTGACCCCGCTCGCGGTGCTGCCGGCGCTCGTGGTGGCCTTCGCCGCACCGGATGGCGCCCACGCGCGCTATGACTGGTTCCTGCTCGGAACCGAGTTGGCGCTCGATCCGATCGGGCGCGGCTTTCTCGTGTTGTCCGCCTTGTTGTGGGGCGCTGCGGCCCTCTATGCACAGGGCTATCATCGCGACGACTCGAAGGTCGTGCGTTTCCATGTTTTCTTCCTGCTCGCGATGGCCGGCAACCTCGGTCTGGTGCTGGCCTACGATGTCGTGAGCTTTTTCGTCTACTTCGCGTTGATGAGCGTGGCATCGTTCGGGCTCGTCGTCCACGAGGGCCGCCCCGAATGCTGGCGCGCTGGTTGGGTCTACCTGGCATTGGCCGTCATCGGCGAGGTTGCGCTCTTCAGCGCGTTGGCCTGGCAGGTCGGCGCGGCGGCTGGTCGCCTTGCGCTGGCCGATCTTGCGGTCGTCCCGCCGTCGGCGGCCGTGCTGGCCCTGCTGATCGTGGGTTTCGGGATCAAGGCCGGTTTGCTGCCGCTTCATGTTTGGTTGCCGTTGGCCCATCCGGCGGCACCCACGCCGGCCAGCGCGGTATTGTCCGGCGCGATGATCAAGGCCGGGCTGCTCGGTTGGTTGCGCCTGTTGCCGTCCGGCGAGCCGCTCGTCATCGTCGGTGATCTCTTGTTGGTGCTCGGTCTGCTTGGCGCCTATTTCGGGGTCATCGTCGGCGTGACGCAGAGGCGACCCAAGACCGTACTGGCCTATTCGAGCATCAGTCAGATGGGGCTGATGACGGCCGGGCTCGGCCTGGCGCTGAGGTGGCCGGAGCTCGCCCCTGCCCTGATCGCATCCCTGGTGTTCTACGCGCTGCACCATGGGTTGGCGAAGGGCGCCCTGTTCCTCGGTGTCGGCATCGCGGAACGCCCGCCGGGCCGCTGGTCGTTGCTGGTCACGCTTTGGCCGGCCCTGGCGCTGGCCGGCTTGCCGTTGACCAGCGGTGCAGTCGCGAAGCTGGCGCTCAAGGCCCCGCTGGAGGATCCGTCCCGCCCGGATACAGCCTTGGTGCTCCTGTTGCTGACGCTCGCGGCGGCTGGGACCACACTGCTGATGGTACGTTTCTTCATGGTCATCGGCCGCTCCGCCGGGCCCAGAAAACTCTTGTCCTGGTGGATGGTCGGCCCCTGGTTGCTGTTGTCGTTGGCGGCCTTCGCGCTGCCTTGGGCTTGGGATCCGGAATCGGCTCGGGCGCCGCTGGCGCTGGACAAGGTTTGGTCGCTGTCATGGCCGATCGGTCTCGGTCTGCTTGTGGGTTTCGCGGCGATGCTGCTTGCTCGATCGCCGCGCGTGCCCCGGATCCCGACGATCCCCGAGGGGGACCTGCTGGAGCCGCTCGAACGCGGGAGTGTCAAACTGGTGCGGGTCCTGCACGGCTGGGTGCCAGGATGGCAGGGCGGTTTCGAGCCTCGGTCGTTCGTGGATCGAGTGCTGGGGCTGCGTGCGTTCGGGGAGGGCGGCGAGCGGGTCGAAATCGGCTTGAGACGCTGGGAGGTTCAGGGTGCGGTCGTGCTCCTCGTAATGCTGGGACTCTTCGGTTTGCTTGCCGGCTCCTGATCTCCGGTGTTGGACCTGCCACCGGCTGGCGGGATCGTCCGCTGCATTCGAGGGCTGCCGGCGCGGCGACCACCGGTCGCGCGGGGCGACACCTCATGTTTTGGGTCCGTGGCGCGCTCGGTGGGTTAGCATAGGGACCACAGCGAGGTCCCAGCCTTGGTCGATGCCGATCCCATACCGGCTCACGAACACCTGTTGTAGGTTCCGATGCCCCTGATCAGTCTGAAGAATGTCACACTCTCCTATGGCGCGCCGCCCCTGTTGGATGGCATCGATCTGACGATCGAGCCAGGCGAGCGCGTCTGCCTGATCGGCCGCAATGGCGTTGGAAAGTCGACCTTGCTGAAGGTCCTGACCGGCGAGTTGGCGCCCGATGGCGGCGAGGTGCGGCGCGCCCCGGGCGCCGAGATCGCACGACTTGCCCAAGAGATACCCTCCGGTGAGGAGCGGCTGGTTTTCGATTTAGTGGCCGCCGGTTTGGGCGAGATCGGGACCCTGGTGCGGGACTACTTCGCCGTCAGCCAACGCGTGGCCCAGGCCCCGACGGAGACCGATTGGCAGCGGCTCGCCGACGTTCAGCACGAACTGGAGGCGCGCGGCGGCTGGGCCATCGAGCAACGCACCGAGCGCGTGATCTCGCGTCTCGGTCTCGATCCCGAGGCCTCGTTTGCCGAGCTGTCGGGTGGTTTGCAGAGGCGCGTCCTGCTCGCGCAGGCCTTGGTGCGCGAGCCCGACCTCCTGCTGCTCGACGAGCCGACGAACCATCTGGATATCGCGGCGATCGACTGGCTCGAGGAGTTCCTGCTCGGGTACCGTGGATCTCTGTTGTTCATCACCCACGACCGGTTCTTTCTGCGTCGGCTGGCGACCCGGATCCTCGAACTGGATCGCGGGGTGCTGACGGACTGGCCCGGTGATTATGACAACTACCTGCGCCGACGCGACGAGCGACAGCATGCCGAGGCCCTGGCCCGTGCCCGCTTCGATCGGCGACTGTCGGAAGAGGAGGTCTGGATCCGGCAGGGGATCAAGGCCCGGCGCACGCGCAACGAGGGCCGGGTCCGGGCGTTGGAGGCGCTGCGCCGCGAACGGCATGAACGCCGCGAGCAATTGGGTCAGGTCCGGCTGCGGCTCGGCGAGGCGCAGCGCAGCGGCAAGCTGGTCGTCGAGGCCGAGGGTGTCGGGTTCGCATGGGGCGACAAGCCGGTGGTGCGCGATCTCGACACACTGATCCTGCGCGGCGATCGGGTCGGGATCATCGGCCCGAACGGCGCCGGCAAGAGCACCCTGTTACGCCTGCTGCTCGGCGACCTCGAGCCCGATCAAGGCCGGATCCGGCTCGGCACCAACCTGCAGGTCGCCTATTTCGATCAACGGCGCGCCCAGATCGACGATGCCGCGAGCGTGCTGGACAACGTCGCCGGCGGCCGCGACCGGGTCACCATCGACGGCCAGGACCGCCACGTCCTGTCCTACCTGAAGGACTTCCTGTTCACGCCGGACCGCGCCCGGCAGCCGGTCACGGCCCTGTCCGGCGGCGAGCGCAACCGGCTCCTGTTGGCGAAGCTCTTCACGCAGCCGGCCAATCTGCTGGTCCTCGACGAACCGACCAACGATCTCGATGCCGAGACCCTGGAGTTGCTCGAGGAACTGCTCGACCGATTCCAGGGGACCCTGCTGTTGGTCAGTCACGACCGCGCGCTGCTCGATAACCTGGTCACCAGCACGCTGGTGTTCGAAGGGAATGGCCGGGTCGTCGAATATGTCGGTGGCTATACGGATTGGCTCGCGCAACGCCCACGCGACGAGGCCGTGCACGTGCCTCCGAAGCCGAAGGCCGCCGCTGTGCGCCGAACACAGGCGCCGAACCGGGCGTCGGCTCGGCTGACCTATAAAGAAGGCCGCGAGCTGGCCGCGTTGCCGGCGCGCATCGAGGCCCTGGAGACCGAGCAGGCCGCGTTGCAGGGCCGCCTCGCGGATCCGGCCGTTTATCAGCAGGGTGGCGAGGCGATCGTCGAGCTCAACGAACGTCTGGCCACACTCGAAACCGAACTGTCCGAGGCCTACGCGCGCTGGGAGGATCTCGAGGCGCGCGGCTCGGCCGCTGATCCGTGACCGATGGGCTCTGTCCGTGCGCTTCGCTCCGTCGAGGGAAGCGCTGAAGGATTCAGCGCTTCCGGTGCGAGGCAGGAGCCGTGCTGATCTTGGGCCAGGACGGCCAATAGATCAGCGTTTCCCCAAGAGATCTGGAATCATGGCCGAGAACAGCTTGACCCTCGCGTTGGTACAGGAATCCGACCGCGGCGATCCGAACGCGAACCTCGATGCCTGCGAGGTGGCGATCCGCGAGGCCGCCCGCGGCGGGGCGCGACTGGTGCTGCTCCAGGAATTGCACAATACCCGCTATTTCTGCCAGACCGAGGATCCGGCCTGTTTCGACCTGGCCGAGCCGATCCCTGGTCCGACGACGGCGCGGCTCGGCCGGCTGGCCGGCGAGCTCGGCGTCGTCATCGTCGGATCCCTGTTCGAGCGCCGCGCGGCGGGCCTCTATCACAACACCGCGATCGTGCTCGACGCCGACGGGCGGCTCGCCGGGACCTACCGCAAGATGCATATCCCCGACGACCCGGGCTACTACGAGAAGTTCTATTTCACGCCCGGTGATCTGGGGTTCGAGCCGATCCCGACCGCGGTCGGGCGGCTCGGCGTTCTGGTCTGCTGGGATCAGTGGTATCCCGAGGCGGCGCGGCTGATGGCCCTGGCCGGTGCCGAGATCCTGCTCTATCCAACGGCCATCGGGTGGAACCCGGACGACGCGCCGGATGAACGGACGCGGCAGCGCGATGCCTGGATCCTGGTCCAGCGCGGCCATGCGGTCGCCAACGCACTGCCGGTCGCGGTCTGCAATCGCGTCGGTTTCGAACCGGACCCGAGCGGTGCGACGGCCGGTGCCCGCTTCTGGGGCCATTCGTTCGTCTGTGGGCCGCAGGGCGAGATCCTTGTCGAGGCGCAGGATCAGGCCCCGCAGTTGTTGCTGGCCGAGATCGATCGGACCCGCACCGAGGCCGTCCGTCGCTACTGGCCTTTTCTGCGCGACCGGCGCATCGACGCCTACGGCGACCTCGTCAAGCGCTATCGCGATTGATCGGATCGGCTAATGCAACTCCCGTACAACAACGAACCAGGCTTACGGGGCTTTCGGTTGACGCCCTGTAGGTGCGGCTTCGGCCGCACGAAGGCGACCATGGCCGTGCCCGTCTGGGCAAATCGCGTTGCGGACGAAGCCGCACCTAGTGCGCCTTTCACCGCTGATTGAGCTGCCGCTTGGCAGCCTGTCGTGAGGGCGCTGGCTGGCCTGCGCTGGAGGCAGACGGCTGGAAACTGATTGTGCGATTGACGTGGTATCTCATCTCGCGGGAGTTGCCTAAACCAACATCCCGATGCGGTCGCATCGACCGCCACGAAACGGCGAAAATGGCCCTCCGATCCGCGGTTGTCCTTAAGTCCGTTTTAGCCAACCTTTCTTGCCTGAACCGGGGCTGGCCCGACTGGTTGCAACCTGTGGCGGGCGGCGCCGCGCAGCGTCGCGACCTGCGATCCCGAAATCGCTTTCAGTGATATGTTATTACTATTGGCAATGCCCCCTCGGTCTTGGGGCTATCGAGGCTTGCAAAAGTCATCGCAGACGGCTCGCTGCGACACGCTGCAAGGACATCCGTGTCAGCTCGACGGCGGGATCCCTCCCACCGACGGTCGCCGCGAGCCGCCTCCGATTACTTTCGGGACGATTGATACCTCCGAATTCGTTACGCAGGTGCCCTTTCCCGGTCGAGGCCAGGAGAAATAGCCGACAAATCAGCACCTGGAGCCTGCGCATGGATCAGGATACCGACGACATCGAGGGTTGGCCCACCGGCTTCATGCTGATTCAGGGCAATCGTCTGGAGGTGCTGAGCGGGTTGCTTGGGACCTGGTTGCAGCGCTATCCGTTGCGGCCGTTGGAAAGCGAGGTGGTGCTGGTTCAGAGCAACGGCATTGGTCAGTGGCTCAAGCTCGGGTTGGCGGCGCCGCCCGGGGAGGCGGGGTCCGATCTGGCGCCCGGTGGCGGGTGTGGGATCGCGGCGGCGATCGACCTGATGTTGCCGGGTCGCTTCCTGTGGCGGGCCTATCGGGGGTTGCTCAGCGACCTGCCGGAGACCTCCGCGTATGACAAGGTGCCGCTCGGCTGGCGCCTGTACCGCCTGCTCGGGGATCTCGACGCGCTGGCCGCGACGCCCGCCGAGGCCGGTTGGCTTGTGCCCCTGCGCGATTTTCTCGCCAGCGATGGCGACCCGCGCCGCCGTTATCAGCTCGCCACGCGCGTCGCGGACCTGTACGACCAGTACCAGGTCTATCGTGCCGATTGGCTGATCGCCTGGCAGCAGGGGGAGGATCGGCTGATCCGGCCGAACGGCCGGCGCGAGCCTTTGCCCGACGGCCAAGGCTGGCAGCCGTTGCTGTGGCGGCGGCTTGTGCAGGATCTGGCGAACGAGCCCGGCGGCGAGGTGAACCGCGCGGAGATCCACCGGCGTTTTCTCGCCCAGGCGGTGGGCTTGGCGGGACGCCCGCGCCCGGCCGGCGTGCCGCGCCGGGTCATCGTCTTCGGGCTGTCCTCGTTGCCGCGCCAGGCCATCGAGGTGCTCGAGGCCATCGCCCCGGTCGCGCAGGTCATGCTGTTCGTGCACAACCCGAGCCGTCACTACTGGGGCGATCTCATCGAAGGGCGCGAGCTGTTCCGCGGCCCCTATCGGCGCACCGCGGCGCGCAAGGTCCCCGAGCCGCTCGACGACGACGCGCTGCACCTTCACGGTCATCCGCTGCTGGCCGCCTGGGGCAAGCAGGGCCGGGACTATCTCCGGCTGCTCGATGAGCGCGATGACCGCGCGCAGTACGAGGCGCACTTCGCGGCCCACGACCTCGCGATCGACCTGTTCGAATCGCCCGGCGGCGACACCCTGCTGCAACAGCTGCAGGACGACATCCTCGAGCTGCGCCCGCTCGCCGAGCGCCGGGCGCTGGCCGCGGCGATCGACCCGCGCCGGGACCGGAGCCTCGAATTCCTGGTCGCCCACAGCCCGCAGCGCGAGGTCGAGATCCTTCACGACCAGCTCCTCGACGCCTTCGCCGAGGCCGACCGGGCCGGACGGCCGCTCGCCCCGCGCGACCTCCTGGTGATGGTCCCGGACATCGCCGCCTATGCCCCGCACATCGAGGCGGTGTTCGATCGGCTGCCGCCCGGCGATGGGCGCCGCATCCCGTTTCACATCGCCGACCAGAGTCCGCGGCAGCGCCTGCCGTTGCTCATCGGTCTGGAACGCCTGCTCGATCTGCCGCAGGCGCGGTTCTCGGTCAGCGAGGTGCTGGACCTGCTCGACATCCCGGCGCTGCGCCGGCGGTTCGGGTTGGACACGGCCGATCTGGCCCCGCTGCGGGCCTGGATCGAGGGCGCCAACGTGCGCTGGGGGCTGGATGCCGAGCAGCGCCAGGGTCTCGGTCTGCCCCCCGGGTTGGAGCAGAACACCTGGCGGTTCGGCCTCGAGCGCATGCTGCTCGGCTTCGCCGTCGGCCGCGGCGCGCCGTGGCGGGACGTCGAGCCGTTCGACGAGGTCGGCGGCCTGGAAGCGGCGCTGGTCGGTCCGTTGACGCAGCTGCTCGAGGCCCTGGCGCGGCACGCGCGATGCCTGCGCGACCCCGGCACGCCGGGCGACTGGGCGATGCGGCTCGGCGGCCTGCTCGATGACCTCTTCGAGCCCGCGAGCGAGGCCGACGAGCGGATTCTCTACCGCGTGCGCGAGGCCCTGGAGCAGTGGCTTCAGGACGGCGAACAGGGTGGCGTGGCGCACGAGGCCCTGCCGCTCGATGTGGTGCGCGAGGCGCTGCTCGCGCGGATCGACGAGCCGACCTTGAGCCAGCGCTTCCTGGCCGGGGCCGTGAACTTCGCGACCCTGATGCCGATGCGCGCGATCCCGTTCCGCCAGATCTGGCTTCTGGGCATGAACGATGGCGACTACCCGCGCCGCCACCGGCCGGCCGACTTCGATCTGATGGCCGACGATGAACGCCCCGGCGACCGTTCGCGGCGCGAGGACGACCGCTATCTGTTTCTCGAGGCCCTGTTGTCGGCCCGCGAGAAGCTGGTCATCAGCTGGGTCGGGCGCAGCGTCCGCGACAATGCCGAGCGCCCGCCCTCGGTGCTGGTCGGGCAGCTGCGCGACCAC